>DMXI01000123.1 GCA_003483885.1 Microscillaceae bacterium | reverse complement strand
ACCCAGCTAATGCCTTTTTGCAAATACATCAATTCAAAAGTTTGGTTGGCTCGAGACTGAGTAAAGTCAATGCGCAAAACCCTTTGTTTTTCTTTGCTTACAAACTGAGTGGCAGGTGCTTGCCCTAGTTCCATCATCTTGATTTTACTGGCCGTAAAAGTCATCCACTTATTCCCAGTCTTGAATACAATCATATTGCCATCTATTCTTTGGATGACACCTTGATAGGTTTTATCGTTGGTTAAAGTCAAGGTAACTGCTTTGCCTACTTGCGCCTTAACCATCCCTTCTTTACTGGTCACCTTCACTTTTTTGGCTACCTCTTCCATATAGCTTCGTGTCCCCTTGATGGTATTGTTTTCGGCCGTGAGCCACAGAGTACCAAAGGTTGCTGCTGGCACTTTTTCCAATAGATAATAACCTTTACTGGCGTTTACCCGCATCTTGTTCACAAAAAAAGCAGAGCCATTTTTAAAAACAGCGACATTTTGCTGGGCTTGTAGTGGGTGTTGATCAACCAGGGCCAAACCAAGCACCAATAGGCTGATAATTAAATAGTTTGTTTTCATAGTAATTTTGATTAGTAGTGTTTTAAGGTATTTTTTATTGACTCCAAAATGCCAATTTGTTGGCGAATGTGCAACTATTGTATCTAGAAATCAATCATTACGATAGCTTTCGTACTTTTTATAAGAATAATTTGCTTTTACGAAAACTTTCGTATTCATTTGTATCTACGAACTTGTTCGTATTTTATTGTTTGAAAAAATATAAACCATATAAATTATGAAAAAACCAACCGATGTAGAATTAGAGATTCTGCAGATTTTGTGGAAAGAAGGCCCTTCCACGGTTCGTTTTGTCAATGATGAATTGAATAAGCAACGAGCCAATGAAACTGGCTATACTACTACCCTTAAAATGCTCCAGTTGATGACCGAAAAAGGTTTGGTTAATCGCGATACATCTAGCCGTACGCACATATATCAGGCCTTGCTCAACCAAGAAGATACGCAAAAAAACCTGGTGAATCGGCTGGTAGATACCGCTTTTGGTGGCTCGGCCATGAAACTAGTTATGCAAGCCCTGGGTAATAAAAAAACCAGTAAAAAAGACTTGGAAGAAATCAAAAAGATGATCAATAAGCTAGAGAAAGGAGGTGAATCATGAACTGGATTCAAAACCTATTGCCGGTCCAACTTACTCAAGCCCTGGGCTGGACATTGATTCACTCTTTGTGGCAAGGGGCTGCTTTAGCACTTTTGTTGGCAATCGCATTGATCCTGTTACGCAAAAACTCTTCTAAACTACGCTATTTTATTGCGTCCAGCGCCTTGTTTACCTTGGTACTAGCTTCAGTAGTTACCTTTGTGAGTCTTTATCAAACTCCTGCATCACTCACTACATATTCATCCATTGCTCCTAAAATAGGGATAGCCCCCCAAGTAAGTTTAGCGCATACTATTCAAGCTCAGGCACCAGATAAGTTTGCGTTTTTCAGTGATTATTTTGGTCAACATCTTCCATTAATTGTTACCATTTGGCTTTTGGGGGTCTTGGTGCTGATGTTACGCTTTTTAGGAGGTTATGCCTTATTACAACGCATGCGACACCACCGAGTAGCAGCAGTAAACCGAGAGTGGCAGTTGAAGATATTAGAAATAGCAGATCATTTAAAAATCAAAAAAATCGTACGATTGCTGGAATCGGCCAATGCCAAAACCCCTATGGTCATCGGGTATCTCAAGCCTGTAATTTTATTGCCTTTGGGTACCATTAGTGGTCTCGGTAGCAAACAAGTAGAAAGTATTTTGGCCCACGAAATGGCCCACATTGCCCGCAACGACTATTTAGTGAATATTTTACAATCTGTTGTAGAAATCTTTTTATTCTTTAACCCTGCCATGTGGTGGATTTCGGGTCGCGTGCGAGAAGAACGTGAGCACTGTTGCGACGATATTGCCTTGCAGCTTACAAACGATCATTTGACCTTGGTAAAAACGCTCGCCACTTTAGAAGAAATGCGCATTGCTTCGCCTCCCGCAGCAGTAGCTTTTGCAGGCAAAAAAGGTGGCTTGGTTGGACGCATTCGCCGTATTATCAATGCTCCCCGTACCAATGCTACATTTTCTGAGGGTTTTATGGCGGCTATTTTATTGGTAGGTTTCCTGTTTATGGGGTCTTTTTATATGCATACCAGTCCTGTTAATAAACCCAAACCCGCAGCGGCAAAAGCGTCATCTCCTGAGTTGGCCTCGTTGCCTGGCTTAGCTTCTTTGCCCTCTTTACCTACTAAACCCACCACTATTCAAGCACCTGTTTCTGCTGCCGAAAATGCAAAAGATACTATACGTTTTGGCAAATTTATGATTGTAACTAATCCAAGGGTTGGGGTACTTGTTTTTAAGAATGGGAAAATTATCAGTCCCGACGACTACGATAAGTACGAAAATGATTTTGCCATTAATAACGAAAAAATCAGGATAGGCAAGAAAGGTAAAAACCCAATTATGATTGACATTGAGCCTAAAAAATCATACTCCAATTCGTATCATTATGATAGTGATTTGCCGGCACCACCCAATCCTCCATCTAATTCAAATGTACCACTCCCCCCCACTCCTCCGTCTTATCATTACGATAATGACCATTATACTGAAAATAATTCTAGTGGCACTTGGATTGGTGATAAAGATGGTAAACAGGTAGAAGTTAGGTGGAGAAATGGTAAAATCACCAAATTACGTATCAATAGTAAAACCATACCGTCCCGAGATTATAATAAATACCAAACCTTGATTGATGACCTCAACCTAAACTTTAATCCTCCAAATTATAGATATGGACGAAATATGGAGCGGTACAATAAGCGTATGCGCAAGCGGCAAAATGAGCGACGCCAATACCAAAGGGATTTGGAACGAAGAAATAACCGAATAAGAAGGCAACACCAACGTACGCATAATCGCCACCAAGACCAACATCGCCGAAATATGAAAGCCCATAATGACCGAATGCGGGAGTTGGAGTCGATTATTGCCAAGATGAAAAAGGATGGCATTATTGACCAAAATACCCGTAATTATCGCCTGAGAATTCAAGATGGCTATATAAAAATAAATGGTAAAACCCTCAACAAAAAACAATACGAGGAGTATCGTCAATTTATAATAAACCTCACCGGAAATGACATAGCTCGTCCTGGTTCAAGCTGGAATTGGGTATCTACCCATGATGACGATGATTAAGCCATCTACTAATAGATTTTAATGTAAGATGTTTTGTAAACAAAGGCTATTTATTGAGTTAAATAGCCTTTTTTGAATAATTTTGAGAATAGTTATGCTTTAATTAAGTGGCCTGTTAAAACCCTGTTAAATCAAATAACTTCGCAAGGGTCATGTAATATTTTAAGTACTTTTGTAGCTAGAAAAGACACCTTTACACCAACACTTTGCATAACACCATGAACAAACAAATATTAAATTTAAGTTTTTTAAGCATATTGTTAGCCCTGTTTGCTTTTACTCAAATCAGTGGTTTTACCAATGCTGTTGCAAAATCTAAGTCAGTAAAGAATAATAAGCAGTCAATTCAAAAAATCAATACGAACTCTACTTCGCTCCAGGCAAATCGTCATTGCAAATAGTGATTATTGCCAGCGAATATGTTTATATATTGAAGCAAGTTTTCCAAACCTCATAACCTTGGTTTGCTGACAAAGAAAAACCGAGTACTCAACATCAAATGAGCACTCGGTTTTTTATTATATATTAATTAGCCTTAAGACTGGCCGTGTTTCTTTTTAAAGTAGGCATACGCTTCGTTTATCTTTTGTGAGATTTGCTGCGCGTACTTGTATTTTTCAGGGTCGCTATGGTACTTATCAGGATGATATTTTTTCATTACCTTTTTATACCCTGCTTTTATCTCATCAAATGAAGCCCCAGGCTTAATCTCGAGGGCATCATAGTATTTATAGTCATACCCAGCAGAAAAGTTATTATAAAAACTTTGGTATTGGTTTTTAAAATAGTCTTGATAAGAGTTTTGTTGGTTGTGTGACTTTTGCTTGTAATAGTTATACTTTCTATCCCAGTCGTCTTGTTCTTTTTGTTTTTGCGAAGAATACTTTTCTTCAAATCGGCGTCGCTCATCAGGATCAGGAAAAATAGAATCTAAGAACTTGTCAAAATCCTGCCCTATTTTTGAAAAGTTAATATTATCCACTCTATCCATCAAGTCATTCACGTTGGCCTTCAATATCCTGAAAAATCTTTCACTTAGCATATTCTCCTTGTATTTATGGGTTGATTATATGATGCTTATCTCATGTGTACACTACACCAAGTCATTTAATTTAATAAAATCAGTTTTTATACCAAAACCCAAAAGTGGCTTTTTTGGCAGCAATCATTTTATTAAATATGACAAAAAGTTCATTTATTGAAACGATGTACTCTCAAAACCACTAAGCACCAAATAATGTTATGTCATTTATGATTAAACGCAGGTAAATATACTAAGGATTCAATCTTGCATAAAAACAAAAAAACAGGGACGATTTGCCCCTGTTTTACTTGTAAAAATAATATATTTCTTTGTTAGATTACAATCCTAACTTGGCTAAACGGTAACCTACAGATAGAGAAAGGATTCCTAAGAAGCCACTCACATCACTGTTTTTGTAAACACCTGTAATAGCAGGTACACCATAACGCAAGTCAATATCTAAGCCCATTGGCAAGCTCAAACCAGCACCTACTTCTATCGCAATGATTAGAGGTTTTACCTCAATTACGCCTGCATCTTCGGTTAATAAGTCTTGAGTCAAATTAGTAGTAGTTGGAGCAGAAATCACAACACCACCAAAAGATGCCGAACTAGTGAAATCTCCTTGTTGCTCAGCTTTGGTAGCAATTATGAAAGAAGGACCTAAATAAGCTCTTACCAATCCACCTGCGAAGCTTTTTCCAAATAGGATAGGAATATTAATAGCATCTAATGTAGTTTCGGTTTTAGTAGCCAAAGTAGCAGTAGCAGTACCAAGAGGGGTAGGTGAATCAAAGTCGGTAGATGATTTTTGTTTTAACAAAAAGCGAGTATAGTTAACTTCTCCTTGTAAGAAAAAACCAGCTAATTTGAAACGGGCAAATGCACCAACAGCAAAACCAGCACCTTGTCCGTCACCTTCATTTTTGATTTCAGGCAAAGGAGGGACTCTGTTGGACTGAACTGGAAGGTTGGTATTACCACTGGTAAGGGTCAATCCACCTCTTAAACCAATAGCAATTCCTTGAGAAAACGCAAGACTGGCAGAAAATAAAACTGCGAATGTGAGAGATAAAAGTTTTTTCATAAGTATATACGTTTGTTTGTGAATTTTACGAAGTACAAATTGAAAATTATGCTCAAAAGTAATGTCTTATCTTAGAAATGCACTATCTAAATATTTTTTTTCACTGTTTTTACTTAAAAAACTTAATTAAGTACATTCCTATAGTCAAATCAGTCTATTTTTCAGTATTATTATCACTTAACTAGTATTTTTTTTATAACTAATAGTCACTTCTTATAATTAATACATATATCATATTATTTTCTTCAAATATGTCGCTTGTGATTTCTCACAACACTATTTTGAACAAAATGTTAATTTTAGTCAACAAATTAGCATATTAACAAAACACAAGATCATATCGATATAACACAAATAGCATTATAATTTAGCGCAAGAGGTTTCAAACAATATATTACAGAGAGTATAAGCTATTTTGACGCTTTTGGAGGGGGGAATATCAACTTTTAGAAGTAAATATATTGATAATCTACCAATTCTATGAGCTTGCCATTCTCATATTTGCGGGTACGTATCAAAATCCCATTTTTATAAATCTTTCGGGATTCATACTGGCCATTATTACGCTTACTTATGATTTGCCAGCGTTGATTCTCTTTGTAGAGATAATTGGTGGTTGTATTGTAATCACTGCTTTTTCTCTGAGGGAAAACTTTAGAGATGCTTTGTAAATTCCCTTGTGCATTGTATTCGTAGACTACCTTTTCAATCACTTGTTTATTTGCATCATATTCGTTTCTACGAATCCGTTTTTTGGTTTGAGCATCATAAGTATAGATTACCTTGTAGTTTTTACGTTTTTTGCCAGTATAAATATAATGCATCTCCCCTATTAGGCTGTCACGGCGGTTGTAGTTATACACAATTCTCTTGTAAAGCTTTTGGGCCTCATACATCTTCTTCTCGATGAGTTTTCCTTTTTTATTAAAATAAAGGTGTGTATTGCTTTTTTTACCATCAGGTGTTGCCAATTGTTCAGTAGTCACCTTGTTTCCATACTTATATTTTTTGACAAAGCTAGTCTCCCCTTCGTAGCCATCTACGCGCTGTATTTTACCTTTTTTGTTATATATATAGGTATTGTCAATATATAATCTAAAATCTTGTTCTCTGGTGAGTTTGCCTTCTCGATCAAATTGTTTTACAAAAAACTTTTGTGCTTCTTTTTGCTTTTGGGTGTACTTTCCCCAGCCAACAATTTGCTTTACTTTTTTAGATTGGGTTTGGCCCCAGCCTATTTGAGAGGTAATACCTAAAATTAATCCCAGAAAAATAACTTTTTTACTCATTGTAATCATGGCACTTTATGGGTGGTTTTTAAAAACTTCAACGCATCTGCTACCGTTTTATTGGGAATTTCTTCCATAGGCACATGGCCTACATTTGGGTATATGATCAGTTCACTGTTAGGCAGTCGCTTATTAAATTCATGGGCTAGTTTTACTGGAATCCAGGCATCTTCCTTTCCCCACATAATCAAGGTGCGATTTTTAATTCGTTTAATTTCTCCCGATTTGTCCCGGTATTTTACCTTTACTCTATACAAAAAGGCTTCTCGATTGCCCTCTCTCAACATAAGGTCATAATATTGATCTACCAAAGCTTCAGTGATTTTAGAGTCATCACTGTACACTTGCTTCAAATTGTTACGGAAGAAAAAACGAGGAGTCGCATAACGCACTATCTTGTTGAGTACTGGAGTTTTAGCCAATCTAAACACCCAGGGGGATTTTTTGTTGGTAGGTATGCCGCTGGCATCCAATAAAATCATTTTATCGACCCGATCGGGATAATTCAAAGCAAACTGCCAGGATATATTGCCTCCTAACGAGTTTCCCGCAATGTGGCATTTCTTTATTGCCAATTTGTCTAAAAACTGTTTTACAAAGTCTACATAGGCACTAATGCGGTAATCATGTTTTGGGTCAGGCCCAGTTAAGCCATAAGCTGGTAAATCAAAACGAATGACTCTAAAGTCTTTTGAGAGTTGTTTGGACCACACCTCCCAGGTATGTAGTGAAGCACCCGTACCATGGATCAAAACCAGAGGAAAGCCCTGGCCCTCGTCCCGATAATGTACTTCACCCCCTTTCACGGTTATGAACTTGGAAGGTTGGTTGGCGTATTTGGCCTTGAGCTTGTCTACTGGCACATCACCGCGGTAAGTAAAAACAAAAGCCCCTATCAGTATAAAGATAAGGGCCAGAAGTACATATAGTATTTTTTTCAACATGATTTTATGCCTTTAAAGATTCTCAAGTTCGGTTGAAATCTCTTCAAAATCTTTGCGAATACTTAGTTGCAATTGCTGCATGCAGGCCTTTTGTTCAGGCTGGGGTAAAGATTCTATCCAGGAACAAATTTCCTGCATAGTACCTTTTTGTTCATTTTTGTCTCTTACAGTTAACAATCTCATTAAATGAGTATCAATGTCCAAAGTCTCTTTTTCTGTTGCCATTTTTGTCGTATGTGTTTATAAAATAGTATCATTGTAAATGTCTTGTAGGGGGTATTATACTTTGGCGGCGGCCAATTTACGCTGCGTATCGGTAAACTCATCCAACAACGCATCTATAATCTCTTGCGCCTTTTGCTTGTCGGTAGATATTTTGTCGCTATGTAATAGTAAACTATAAAACTCAATTTTGACCTTGAGGTTTTCCAAACGAGCATACAGATTTTCAATTCTTGCTTTATCGAGCACCTTAATTAAATTCTAAGCTTAAAAGTATTTTTACAAAAAGTGTTTCATACACTAGTTTTTCAACGATTGAAGAGCTACTGAAGTTTGCTAAATTATTCGATGAGAAACAAAAAGTTCTTCATAAAATATACCATAACAAACAAGTTTCTATCATCATTGTTTGGGTAGCTAAGTTACTCAAATTACCTCAATTCTTCTTGTGCCTCATCTAAATTTCCATATATTTGTTAACCACTATACTATTCACCCTCAGAGGTTTTTGTACACGTGGCTTGAAACTTGTGCCATAATTTATGAACTACAAAAACCATCAAATACATTAGACAGAATTTTAATCTTTTATGGAAGACGCTTTGTTATGGGAGACTTTTAAAAAGGGAGACAAAACCGCCCTGTCTCAGATTTTTAATCAACATGTAAGACTCCTTTACAAATATGGACGAAAGTTTACAATCAACGATGCGCTGGTAGAAGACTGTATACAGGATTTGTTTTTAGAAATATGGAAAAACCGTCAAAACCTGGGAAAGACAGATTCTATTAAGTTGTATTTACTCAGCTCATTACGCCGTAAAATCATCCGAAAGTCCACCTCGGAAAGCAAAAAAATTGATAAAAACGCTTCGGTAGAAAACTATAATTTCGAAGTCGAATTTACTCCCGAGGAATTAATTATTAGTGACGAAACTAGTCAGTTAAATAGCCAAAAATTGCAAGGGCACTTGCAAAAGCTATCTAAACGACAAAAGGAGGCCATTTATTTAAAATATTACCAAGGCCTCGAATATGATGAGATTTCTCGTATTATGGATATTAATTACCAGTCGGCTCGTAATCTTGTATACAGTGCGCTCAAGGCACTTAAGAAGAACTTTTTGGCGTGGGGACTCCTCATGATGAGTGGTTTGTTATAATATATCGAAAAAAATGCTTACGTAAAGAGTACAAGTTAGGTTACAACTACTTATTAATGTAAACAACTGAACTATTATTACATACTAGAAGGAATAATCTAACTTATTATTGAGGAATAATGGATAAGTATCATGACTTTAATGTAGAGGATTTTGCTGAAGATCCCTATTTCTATGCCTGGGTGGCGAGTCCTGATTCTGAAAATGAACAATTTTGGAACGAATGGATTAAAACACACCCGGAAAAATATGCCGTTATTACCGAAGCGCGTACAATTCTGCTTAGCGTTATCGAAGTAAATGAAGATGAAGTTTCCACCGAAAGAGTGAGTAAACTCTGGAATCAAATCGAAGAAGGTATTGAAGCAATAGATAAATACCAGCAATTTTCCGCCGAAGATTTCGCCGATGACCCATCGTTTTTTACCTGGGTTACCGAGCCCGACGAAGCTACCAAGACTTTTTGGCACAACTGGCTGAAGTTGAATCCAGAGAAACACAGCCTTATCGAGGAAGCCAAATCGTTGATTGGCATGTTGCAGTTCAAAGAAACTGACATCCCCCAAACGACTATTGATAACCTTTGGAATAAAATCGATAGTAGAATTGACAATTTATGGGGAGAGATTGAAAATGGCATCAATGCCATTGATCAATACAGTGAGTATACTGCTGAAGATTTTGCCAATGACCCCTCATTTTTTGCCTGGGTTACCGAACCCGACGAGGCATCACAAAATCACTGGACTAATTACCTGAAACAAAACCCCGAAAAAACACCTGTTGTTGATGAGGCCAAGCGTTTGATAGGACTTATTCAGGTAAAAGAGGAAGATGACATTCCTCAAAGTAAAATCGATGATCTTTGGAATAGAATCGATAGTCGTATTGGTGACCTTTGGAGCAATATCGAGAGTGGTATGGATGCCATTGACCAATATCAGGAGTATACTGCTGAGGATTTTGCCAATGACCCTTCATTTTTTGCTTGGGTGAGTGAACCCGACGAGAACCTGAACAGTCATTGGGAAGCATACCTGGAACAAAACCCAGAGAAAGCCTCAACCATCGATGAAGCCAAGCGTTTGATTGGCCTCATTCAGGTAAAGGAAGAAGATGACATTCCACAGAGTAAAATTGATGATCTTTGGAATAGAATTGACGATCGCATTGGTGACCTTTGGAGTGATATAGAAAGTGGTATAGAGGTAATGGACCAATATGGTGACTATACTGCCGAGGATTTTGCCAATGATCCCTCATTTTTTGTATGGGTAAGTGAACCTGATGAGTCTTCTGAACAATTTTGGAAAACATATCTGGAACAAAACCCTGAAAAAGCACCCCTGATAGAAGATGCCCGTTTGTTGATTTTGGATTTAAATCTAAAAACGGATATCCCCCAAAGTCGTATTGATAACCTTTGGAAACAAATCGACGACGGTATTCAGCAAGGTTCAAAAAAAACTTCAGATACTAAAACCCGTAGCCTCTCGTTGAGAAGGTTTTATGCAGTGGCAGCCAGTGTCATTATTTTGTTTGGAGCCTTTTTTATCATTCGCAACTTCAACAAAGGCGAAGTCCCCCCAACTGTGGCATTGACTACCAAGGGTGAACAAAAGAAGGTTGAACTGCCCGATGGTTCTATAGCAACCCTCAATGCCGATTCGCGGCTCAGCTACCAAGCGGATGATTGGGACAAGGCCAGGAATTTAAAGTTAGCTGGAGAAGCTTTTTTTGAAGTAAAGAAGGGTAACAAGTTTGAAGTAGAAACAAGTACGGGCACAGTGGCCGTATTGGGCACAAGCTTTAATGTATTTGACCGAAACAACGCCCTGAAAGTAGAGTGTTTGACTGGGAAAGTAAAGCTTACTGGTAAACTCGGTAATGCAGTACAAGTTTTGACTCCTGGTATGGGCGCCAAGATCAATCAAGGCAAGCTGAGTAAATATTCTTTTGATAAAACGGAATCTTCAAAATGGAGAAGTGGCGAGTTTAATTATGACGACGCTCCTCTTCAGCAAGTTTTTGATGAAGTTGCTCGTCAGTTTAATGTTCGCTTTGAATTCAAAACTGACATTAAAGACAAACTTTATACTGGGGGTTTCTCCAAGAAAGAAGATTTAACTGCTGCTTTGGAATTTATTTGTACCCCGATGAAGTTGAAGTTTACCATACTTACCAATGGTACTAAAACAGTCGTGATTGATGTCAAAGACAAAAAATAGTTTTTTCTTATTATTTATATTTGTTTGGCTTTGGGTTGGTTTGCTGCCAGCTCAAAGCCAATCTGTTGTTATCAATGAAGACTTTCAGGATGTTACCCTAAAACAAGCCCTGAATACCCTTAGCAAAAAGTATAAGGTAAAAATCGCCTACAACTCCCGATTAGTAAAAGGCATTAAAGTCACCCAAAATATTCAGGGTCAAAACTTAAGCAATGCACTTACAAAAATATTAAGCGGGCTCCCCATTGGTTTTAGCATTATCAAAGAAAATAAGATATTGCTGTACAAAAAATCGGATACTGATAGTTCTACATCTCCTCCTACTACCATCGATATTAGCGGAAAAGTAAAAGATATTACTACAGGTGAATTATTGCCTTTTGCCAATATTTTGGTGTTAGGCACTCGCCGTGGCACTGTAACCAATGTAGATGGCTTTTTTACCCTGCCCAAAGTCCCCAATGATGAAATCATTTTGGAAGTCTCTTATATTGGGTATCAAACTGCTCAGGTAAAAACAAAACCGAATCAGTCTGCTTTTGTAATACAGCTTACCCCTATTGTGAACCAACTACAGGAAGTAGTGGTGGAGTATCAGGCCAAAATGGTACAACCCTCCAGCGATGTAGGGCAAATGTCTATAAACCCAGCCAAGTTTGCTTCCTTGCCCAACTTAGGCGAAAATGATATTTTTCGTACGTTGCAATGGCTTCCTGGGATCAATGCTACTAATGAAACCACGGCTGGATTAAGAGTAAGAGGAAGTTCACCTGATCAAAACCTCATTTATTTTGATGGTTTTTCTATTTATCATACCGATCATTTTCTGGGAATTTTTAGTGCCTTCAATGCCAATGCTATCAAAGACATTCAAGTATACAAGGGCGGGTTTCCGGCAAAGTTTGGCGGCAGAGTATCTAGTGTCATAGATATTACTGGCAAGTCGGGAGACCAGTACAAGCCTAGAGTAGGTATGGGAGGGAATTTGGTGAGTGGTAATATGATTGTGGAACTACCATTTAAGAACAACTCATCTTTGCTCATTGCTGGTCGGCGTTCTTACAGTGACTTATTTGCCACCAATGTATACAACTCTTTGGCAAACTATGTTTCTACTCAGCCTCGTATTCGCTATTTGTTTAGCCCAGAAGACTCAGAAGGCATTGGTACCAATGTTAATTTCTATGATTTGAACGTAAAATATACGATTAGGCCTACCAAAAAAGATGTCTTTTCGGTGAGTGTTTACAATGGGCAAGATCAACTCAATATCAAAAGTAATTTTGAAGGAGAAATATTACTCCCTCCACCAGTACTCAATG
Source organism: Microscillaceae bacterium (assembly GCA_003483885.1). Taxonomy (GTDB): domain Bacteria; phylum Bacteroidota; class Bacteroidia; order Cytophagales; family Microscillaceae; genus Microscilla. The sequence continues at coordinate 8,218 of DMXI01000123.1, read as the reverse complement.
GTAGAAATAGTAGCTGCAATACCAAGATAAATGTAGTTCCTAATCCAGATGGAGGTCCTGGGTCCTTACCTGGTTCACCAAACCAAGAACGAGATGCGGAACTCGATCTGCTTGTCAATGATGATTTGGACTGGGGCAATACTGGAGTAGGTTTGCGATGGGGACGATTATGGAACAAAAAATTTTATAGCAATATCAAATTAGGTTACTCACGATATTATAGCACTTACCGAGGCTCCTCAGAAGAAGTGCAAACTGATAAAGATTCCATTTATACGATCCAAACTTCGGCCTCGCAAGATAATCTGCTAACGGACGTAACCTTTAGGTGGGACAATGACTGGACTTTTAACCATAACCACACCTTGTCTTTTGGGTTACTTGCTACTTTCAACGATATTCAGTACGAGCAATTGATAGATGATTGCATTGTATTTGAACGTAGAAATATTAGCGGTACACAGTATACGCTTTATGCTCAGGATGCGATTAAGCCTTTCAATAAACTACAAATAAATGCAGGTGTAAGGCTTACTTATTATGATATCAATCAGCAATTTTATTTTGCGCCAAGGGCTTCTTTTCAGTATGATGTCACCCATCATTTAAAACTTAAAGGAGCCTGGGGAAAGTATTATCAGTTTATCAATCAGATTAATACCAGTCAGTTAAGAGAGAGTGGCTATGACTTTTGGACCTTACCAGATGGCATTGATATTCCGATTATTCAATCCGATCATTTCATTTTGGGAGGTACTTATCAAACCAAGTTGTTCACCATTGATGTAGAAGCCTATTATAAATCATTACAAGGCTTGGTGTTTTATGACTTTCAACCTCAAGAAGCAAGAAGAAAAGGCCCTAATACTGGTCCCCCACCCCCACCTCCTGGTGGCGGCGGAGGCGGCGGGGGTGGAGGTAAGCCTCCCAAACCTCCTAAAGGTGGCGGTAAGGGTAAAGGAGACCCTCTGGATTTAGAAAAATACCTTACTGGTGAAGGCATCAGTCAAGGAGTGGATGTATTGCTCCAAAAAAAGAAGGGAAAATATACAGGTTGGTTAGGATATTCCTTCAATCAATTGTTTTATAAGTTTCAGAACATTAACCAAGGGGAATCTTTTATTCCTGCAACATCGGTACCTCACGAATTCAAAGTGGTAAATATGTTGAGCCTGGGCAATTGGGATTTCTCTACTACTTTTGTTTATGGTACAGGGCAAGGTTATCGTTTGCCAGCTACTTTTTTTGAGCGAATCAGAAATGGCAGCCTTGAAGTAGATGATGATGATGTATCTACCAATGTAAATAATTTGCAACCAGGCGACACCCCTCGTCTCTCTGATTATCACCGCCTAGATATGGCGGTTACTTATAACTTTAAGTTTGGCAAACGTGGCATGGGCAACCTAAGTATTTCGGTTTTTAATGTATACGACCAGCAAAATATCAAAGAGATTTCTTTTCAGGAACTGGAACTGGAAAAAGGAGATGGGCCAGGAGACCCTTCTAAAGGCGAGTTGGTACAATTCAATGTATTTCAGTTGGGTTTTACGCCCAATGTCTCATTTAGTTTGAGGTTTTAAAAAACTGACTATTTGAGCAAAATGAGGCTGTCTCATAAATTTGCTACTAAAGAATTTTCTTTAAGAAAAAAGCTTTTTGAGGCATTTTAGACCTGACAGGTTTTGGAAACCTGTCAGGTCTGGAAAAACTAAAATATGATTCAGTTTAGCATATATTATGAGACAGCCTCATGATTGTCCCTCTAATCAATAGATTTGGCGTATTATTTTATCACAATAATATCTAGGGTAATACCATCTCCAAAGTTAAAGGTGCCCTCTATCATTGATACCTTGATAAAACCAATTTGACCTCCACCCGCTTTGTTAGGATCTGTTCTAAAAGCAAGTACATCGCCTTGATTAAGGCCAGTGATAGATCTACTCACCCCGGGGCTAGTCTGTGCATTAAATGCGGTGGTAAGATCGTCGTTAGTCGTCAAAGCATCAAATTGGGCGGTGGTAAGTGTACTTTTAAAAATCGTGGCATTATTTCGTAATCCCCAACCTGACAGATCTAAAAAAGTCGCAGGATAAACACCGGGAGACGCTAAAGAAGCATTGTCAATGGCTCCATAATAATAACCCACATCAATCTTAGTAGCAGTCGCAGTCGCCGCCAATGCGTCATTGGTAGAATACGTCGTACCTAACTTCAAATCAATGAAGTTCTTGGAGCTACCATCTCCTAGTGGTGCGGTCAATTTAACTGAACTATACTTACTAGCCGCAGGACTTTCGGTCAAATCATTGATGTTGACTGTAAAGTTGACTTCTTTGGATACATTGCCACTGGCTACTTTGACCTTCCCGGTTACTTTGGTATTGGTTTCAAAATCAAAAATAGCCGCATCGGCTACTGTGAGTGCCCCGGTTGAACTATTGATGGCTACTGCTCCTGTTGGATTTTGCGAGGCAATAGAAAAACTCAAATTCCCTTGATCGGTACTGGCAGTGATGGTACCAATGGCCGTACCGTTGGCCGAATTCTCATCGATGCTTGCCGTAAAGTCACTCGCCGTAATTTCGGTGACATTATTGATATTCACAGTAAAATTTACCTCTTTGCTTACGTCGCTACTCGCTACTTTGATCTTCCCGGTTACTTTGGTATTGGTTTCAAAGTCAAAAATAGCTGCATCGGCTACCGTCAAAGCTCCCGTGGCGCTATTGATGGCCACTGCCCCAGCCAGCGTTTGTGATACAATGGAATAGGCCAGGTTGCCTTGATCGGTACTGGCAGTAACTGTACCAATGGCCGTACCATTGGCCGAGTTTTCGTCGATGCTTCCCGTAAAATCGCTCGCCGTAATTTCGGTAACATTGTTGAGATTGATGGTAAAATTGATTTGACTGGTTTCGCCCCCATTCACAATGGTGATCACCCCTGTCAGCTTGGGGTTGGTTTCAAAATCCAGCAAAGACATATCGGCAACTGTTAAGGTGCCCGAAGCGCTATTGATAGCCAATACTCCCTGGGGAGTTTGGGAAGCAATTGAGAAATTTACATCTCCCTGGGGGTTGTCCAACGTAATCGTTCCAATAGTGGTTCCATTGGCTAAATTTTCATCGATGCTCATCGTGAAATCACTGGCAGCAATCTCTACCACATTGTTGACATTAATGGTAAAATTCACTTGCTTTGAGACCTCACCATTTGCCAACTCTGCTACTCCTGTAATTTGAGGGTTGGTTTCAAAGTCAAAAATAGCTGCATTAGACACCACAAGCTCACCATTTGAGCTAACAGAAACGGCTCCCGCTGGGTTTTGCGAAACGAGCGAATAACTCAAAGCACCTTGGCTAACACTCGCACTGATGGTACCGATTACGGCACCATTTACAGGGTTTTCGTTTATACTACCCGTAAAATCATTTGCTGTAATTGTAATTGGATCTACCTCATCTTTCTTCTTACAGGCATGAATAAAAAATAGACCTGATAGAATGAGCAGAAGAAATACTTTTTCATAAAACTCATTGTCATTTTTTTCCTAAAATAATTTGATTTGAATTTAGGAAAAAATATGTCAAACTTATGCCAGTATTATGCAATTAGTTAAGTAGAAAATATTTGTGCTGCCAAGCATTTTCAAAGATAATTTGATTGATTATCCACCTATTAATCCACCCACAATTCATACTTATTAATGTATTGTTATTATGAATTCGCCCGATTCGTTCTTCACTTGTAACACATCATTCCGTAGCTACCTGGGGTTAGCTAGATCACATCATTACACCTGCCATTTTTATTTAGAAAGGATAACCAATACCCAGGTTTAGCAAAGTTTGACCGTTTTTACCAGGGTTTAACAGGTTAAAATCTCCCAAAATATAACGTTGTCCCACAGCTCGCGCTGGATCATATGCTTTTACCCCGGCATCAAGACGAATGAGTAGAAAGGAAAAGTTGAGTCGAAGACCAAACCCTACTCCTACCGCTAACTCTTGCAAAAAAGAAGGGAATTTAAAAGCTGACCCTAGCCTTGAATCATCTTCAATCATCCATACGTTGCCTGCATCCATAAATAGTGCTCCTTCAAAGAAACTATAAATGGGGAAACGATATTCGATACTCGTTTCCATAATGATTTCTCCTGGTTGTTCAAATGAATAATCAAACTCGTTGGGGTTAGATTCAATTGTAGGCGGTGTATAAGCTCCTGGCCCGAGGCGGCGAGGTGCCCAGGCTCTTACACTATTGCTTCCCCCAGCAAAGTAGAATTTTTCGTAAGGCAAAGTAGTCGATACACCATAAGGGCGGGCCAATCCTGCGTGTATTCTAAAGGCTAGTTTTTGTTTTTTGCCCAAAGGCAGGTAATAATGAAAACTAGAATTGAGTCTATAAAATTGGAAATATGTTAAATCAGAAATTTTACCTGTACCTCCCAAAAAATTTCGGTCAATCAGGTTAAAGGTAGTTCCTCCAGATTCTCCCAAGAGCTTGATATAATGCGCATTTTTGATTTGCCCTATGTTGGTATTATTAAAAGTGTAGGTAAAATAGTAACTCCCTACTAAACCAGGTACAAAACTCAAGATCAAAGGATTGCCTAAAGTAGCCAATCGCACTAACTCTAAGGTAAAAGCATCAGAAAGGTTGGCGTTTACAAGGCTTACCTCCGAAATAGTTAAATTATAACTGGAGTAACGGTTAAACCACAGATAAGACATGGAGCTGCGCCAATTGGTGCGAGAATACTCAGGTCTGTTAACAAAGTTGTACCCCAGATTGATTCGGGTTTTTGGGCCGTAGTCGTTAAACAAAAACCGTAGTTTGGTTGGAAACAAAATAAGGGGAAAGTTGAGCGCCGCATTTAAGCTGTATTCTTGGCTACTAAAACCTCGGTTTTGCTCCGAAGCAGCCGTTTGGCCATCAATTGAAAATTGAAAGTTAAACTCAAATATTTCGGCCCCACCAAATAGATTACGATTTTTCAGTGATAAATTGGCAAAAGGGCCAGGTAAACTTTGAGCCACGTTGAGGCCAAACTCGCTGGTAAACTGGTATTTTTCTATTGGGCTGGCTCGAATACGAGCGTTGATGCGTCCTACTTTTCCATCGTTGTTTTTTTCAGGAATATCGAAGGAGGTATTTATAAATTTGAACATATCCAACGCTCCCAAAAGGCTTTTGGTACGTAATACCTGATCGTTTTTGTATAATCTTCCTGGATTAAGCTGTACCCTATTATCCAGAATGTAAGAAGAATAAGGGATGCGTTTACCAATGAATTGATATTTCACACTTTTTTCAGAGATTTTCTCATTATACACGGGCTTTAGAGTAGAGGCAATTTCTTGATTAGGCTGGATTTCGAAAGTTACCTGATCTAATTTATATTGGCGATGGTATTTCTCTTTGCCACTGGGCTTATTGATTATCACTTGGCAATATATCGGTTTGAGTGCAGGCTTGGTAGTATCTCTTAAAATACTGGTATCTACTTTTACTCCAATATAGTTTTTGTGAAAAGTATAAAACCCATTGTTTTTGAGCAAGACGACAATACGGTTTATTTCTTTATCAAAATCATCTTGATCAAAGCGTTTACCAACTTGTAGAGCGCTGGATTTTCGCAATTCAGGCTCTGTTAATAAAGAATCAATCACCTTATTTTCAGTAATATATTCGATTTTACCTAACGTAAAAGGAGTGCCTTCGGTAACATTATAAGTCACTCTGACTTTTTTCATACGCTCGTTTCGCCTGGTGCTTATTTTCACTTTAGCCTGGTAAAATCCTTTGGTCTGGTAATAAGTCTCCATCTCTCGCGCCGTTTCCAGCACCCTTAGTGAGTCATAAAAAACCGGGGCTTCACCCACCGATCGCATCCACCAATTACCATCTCGCAAGCGTATATTCAAATCTCTTAGCTTTTCCTCTTTTTTTTCTCTTAGCTTACGTACCTTCCGCGTCACTCTTGCTCTCACTCGTTCTCGCTTTGGCCCAGGAGGTACAGTTATAATTTTCGCTTCCTGTCTATCGATCAAGGTGTCATATTTGGCTCGGGTCTTGACCATTTTTTCACGCACTTTTTCGGGCTTAAAACGACGTTTGCCATAGTTGTAAGCTACCACCGAAGGATAACCAAACAATACCCTGGAATTGGTTTTTTGACGGTACAATTCTTCCAATTCACTGGAAGAAAGCACTTTATTCCCCTCAATACTTTGTGCTCTTAAAAAATACTGATCCTTTTTCCATTTTTTGGTGCTGATACAGCCCGATAGTAACCCCATCGCTAGTAATAAGCTACCCAAATAATGAATCGTTTTTGACATATCAATGATTTTCATGATTGTAAACTACGCGTGTGTACCCTTTTGCCTGACAGGGTGCCTAAATTGCAGGTATTTTTTTGATTTGCAAAAAATTTTAAAACTGAATTTGATAAGTTTATCTTTGGCTTTTTATACCCAACATAGTGTTTCAGCAAATCTTTTATAAACCTCTACGAAGTGACAGAAGCAAATATTTCCAAAAGACAGTTTAAGTTGTTAAACGCTTTACAACTTAAAAAATTCCGTAAACAACATCAGTCTTTTGTAGTCGAAGGAGAAAAAAGTGTAGTGGAGACGCTCAAGTCTGCTTATCAGGTAGAAGAGCTATTTTGCACCCTTGATTTTGCCGATAAACATGCTACGCTCTTAAGCAAGGCTTCTAATACTTGGGTAGTACCCGAAACTGATCTCAAAAAAGCCAGTTATTTCCAAACCAATAATAGCAGTCTGGCCATTGTAGGTATTCCGGCATCATCCTCGCCTCCTAAGCTCCCGCCCAACACTTATGGATTGGTATTGGATGGCATCCAAGACCCTGGTAACTTAGGTACCATTATTCGTATTGCCGATTGGTATGGTATGCCACAAATACTCTGTTCTACCGATACAGTAGATTTGTATAATCCTAAAGTAATTGCGGCTTGTATGGGGTCTTTTTTAAGAGTAGAAGTCTTTTATGTTGATTTAAGTACCCATTTTCAGGCAGTTGACCAAGCACCTTTGTATGGAGCATTCTTAGATGGGCATAATTTACACGAATGGTCTTTTCCTCAACAAAGTGGCTACATTGTATTAGGCAATGAATCTAAAGGAATTAGGGATTACTTACAACCGATTATTCACGAAAAAATCACCATTCCCCGATTTGGCGAAGCAGAATCACTGAATGTAGCGATGGCTACGGCGGTGATTTGTGATCATGTGAAGCGGAGCGGAGCTAAGTGAAAAACTAAAAGTGAAAAGTGAAAAATGGCGCGAAGCGAAGAATGGAACAGGGATCAGGGGACAAGGGGGTGCGAAGCAGATATAATTTATCAATTCATAACTCATAATTGATCATTATACTCTCACATTTGCAAAAAAGCGAGCAACTTCTGCTGCGCATCGCGGAACCCGCTGTCCTGAGCGAAGCCGAAGGAACTAACAATGGAGCAATAGAGCAATAAGCGCAGCGGAACCATTTAACAATGTAATAATAAGCCAAAGGCGTAACAATGCAACAATTGCTAGAGCTTCACTCCGATTACGGTAATGTCATCGCGCTGTTCGGTGCCTTGCTGATGCTCATTGAGGGTTTTGAGCAATAGACGTTTTTGCTGGCTCATGGTTTCTTTGTGATGCTCAATCAGCATTTGCTTGAGGCGGCGTTCGCCAAATTTTTTACGATTTTGATTCGCTGCATCTCCATAGCCGTCGGTAGTCAGGTAAATGATGTCTCCTACATCCAGGCTCAACGATTTGTTGGTAAACTTAGGGCTATCGATCCCAAACCACCCCCCAATAGAATAACGATCTCCTTTTAATTCAAATAAATCGTTGCGACAAGCCACATAAAGCGGACGTTTTGCTCCTGCATATACTACTTCACGCTTTCCTGCTTCGTCAGGAGGCATAATACAACACAGTGCCAAGTCCATACCGTCTTTATTTTTGCTGGTATCTTGCTTGAGCGCTACCTGAATGTTTTCGTTCAGTGCGTGGAGAATCTGGGCTGGGTCTACTATCCCTTTTTCGTTGATAATCTGGTTCAGTAAAGTATTGCCAATCATACTCATAAAAGCACCTGCTACCCCATGTCCTGTGCAATCAACAGCTGCCAAAAATATCTTCTCCTCTACTTGAGATACCCAATAAAAATCACCGCTTAC
>DMXI01000120.1 GCA_003483885.1 Microscillaceae bacterium | reverse complement strand
TACATCCACGTTTTTTCAGCACTCTTCAACAACAATACCCCAATTTGTCGCAATATGATTTACGGCTGTGTGCTTACATTCGTATCAATCTTACCAATAAGGAAATAGGACGAATTTTAGGGGTAGGATTTCGGAGCATACAAGTGGCCAAATTTCGTTTGAAGAAAAAAATTGGCTTAGAAAAATCGCAGGACTTAAGCGAGTTTATCCAGCAAATGTAAATAAACCTCCACTAAACCCCCGGTATTGTAGCCTGATGCCGAGGGTTAATGATTTGTATAAAACTTACAAATATGGAGTGTTATTTCAAGACCTTAAATCGGATATTTTTTTGGATAGAGGGGGTTTTGAGCTTCAGGATATACAAACCACTCTTGAGCCCTTGGCTATTTATTTCAATATTGGTCTCCCCCGCCTGTCTTGTTTGGCCATCAATGATTGTCTTCACTTTGGTTCCTATCAAATCATAAATGGCTAAAGAAACTGTTTCATCGGTGGGCAAAGTAAATCTGGCAATGGCTTTACTGCTAATCGGATTAGGGAACACCGCCAGACTTTGGGCTTTGTCGATGGCTCTCAAACCTTCCAAAATAACTTCCTTAGTTACTTTTTCTTGGGCTTTGGTAGAGGTAGCCCTTCGAGTATTGTTACAAGCGGCATCAAAATAAAATGGCGCAGCATAAGTACTCGAACTCAGATAAGCTCCGGTGTTATCCAAAGCATTGATGGCACTTTGGTTTAGGTTTCGGTACAATACAGTATGAGCGTGAGCGCCAGTAGAGTTTCCGGTGCTTCCAATATAACCCAATAAGGTTCCTGCCGCTACAGTTTGTCCATCCGTGACCGAAATGGTTTCCAGATGAGCGATTCTAAACGCAAACGAACCATTTTGATTGGAGCGAACCAATACCTGATAGCCATAACCAGCCGTACTCCAGCCAGCATAGATCACGGTACCTGATAAGGGCGAATAAAATGGTTGATTAAAAGTACCCTGGCTGGTTACCCAGTCATCGGCATAGTAGTCACTATTTACGTGCAAACCACAACCCGTTGAGCAGGTTACATACCACCCATTGGTTCCTGCCAAACGATTACTGCAATTGATTTGTGAACTGCCATAAGGCCAGGCCAGGTGAGAATCTCCAGAAGTACTCAATACCACTGAAGAACTGCCATAAATTTCAATTTCTGGAATACGAGCAATATTGTCAATGCCTGGATCTGTAATGTAAATTCTGACATATTGGGCGGTAAATGATACCGATGAGCTGGTAATATTTTGCTGGGCGTTATTGTTTACAGTTGCCGCCGTTACCCAGCCACCACTGTAGTACTGAACCTGGTAATACTGGGTATTGAAATAACTTGGCTCGCCAGCTGCGCCCGCATGTTTTACGGTTACTGTTCCAACGGCTTGACTGCTACCCAAATTAATATAAATCCAATGAGGTCCACTGGTATTGGTACTTGTCCATTTGCTGGCTGCCGATACGATACCATCAGTAGCTCGGTTACCACCATACGCAGGGCCGTAATCACTACTAGTTAGTGTACCTTTGTACAACGCCAGGTTTTGCGTCTGAGCTTTGCTTATAAAGCCAAGGCTTATCAGGCAAAGCCATAGTTTTACCCAGCAAAACTGCGGGGCAATCTTGTAAATAGTCATAATTTTTATGTTTTTGGTTAATTAAATTGATGAGGGCAAATTAACCATGGCTAGCCGTAGAAAAGCTATTTTACCCACTATACACTGGCAATACAGCGGCATAATCTCACTATACATTGGCAATACATTCCTTGATTTTACACCATCACTGATTGCTTATTATAGAATTTATATCACTTGTAATCAATCTGTTATGCATTACAACAACATAATATATACTCCTTAAAAGTTTAATGATTATTTAGTATTTAATCAAATCGTTTATTACTAATATATGATTTATTATATTTGTATTATGAGAATAAGGAAACCAATAAATATAGAAAACGAAGCGGATACCGTATTGATGGCCCAAGTTGCCAGTGCTCTGAGTCACCCAATACGCATTGCATTGCTCAATTATGTAAAATCTAAAAATACTGTACGCAATGATGTATGCAACAAAGACTTGGTGGCCCACTTTCCTTACAGTCAATCCAGTCTGTCGCAGCATGTCAAAAAGCTGGTAGAAGCTCAATTATTTGTAGTGGTCTACAAAGACAAATATTCTTTTTATTCGGTGAATATGAATACTTTAAACCGATATATTGAACTACTACAATCTCTTTGAACCAGCGTAGCCGCTTCGGTTTGTGTTTTCATAACCGAAAATGTTTAGTAGTATGACCATAAACTATATATACCATGATTACCATTGCAACTCCCCAAGATTGGGAAACCATCAAAGCCATTTATATTGAAGGCATGAATACCCATAATGCTACTTTTGAGACTCCTGACCAAGTGAGTACTTATGAGAAATGGATTAAAAATAAAATCGCAGAAGCAGTATTTGTATATCGACAAGATCAAGAAATATTGGGTTGGGCCGCACTTTATCAAGTCAGTAGTCGCTGTGTATATGCCGGGGTGGTAGAATTGAGCATTTACATTGGAGCAAAAGCTCGGGGCAAAGGCATAGGCAGTGCTTTGATGCAGCATTTGATTCATTATACCGAAACCCACAACATCTGGAGCATTCAATCGGGTATGTTTCCTGAAAATCAAGGCAGCAAAGCATTGCATACCAAATTTGGCTTTCGCGAAGTGGGCACCAAGGAAAAAATAGGAAAAATGAATGGGCAATGGCGGGATGTTTTATACATGGAACGCCGCTCTTCTACTATTTTTTAAATAAACACCTGACCATTTATAAAATAAAAACTTTGGATTGCTTGTTTTGTAGGGCCTGAGTAATTGAAATAAAAACACGTAAAACAATCACAGTCAGTCACTTATAAAATCTTGTATAGCATTTGTAGGGTCTCAAAACTCCCATTTTTTCGGATTTATGGGTAAGATTGTACGTACAAAACTCAAGTAAGCGTACCACTAACTATACGACAACAACATCCATATGATCCATCGCTTTTTATTATCCACCAAACTATTCGGCTTTAGCTTTCTGTTGCCTTGTTGCTTATTGATTTCTAAGCTTGGCATTGCTCAAAAAAGCAAAAAAATTGCGACACTCCAACAACAGCTCAACGGCAAACTTCCTGATACTATTCGCTATCAGACGTTGTATAAACTAGGGCAATTATCACAGCTTTCTCATCGTCAGGCTTTTATTTACTATCAGCAAGCGCTGAAATTTGCTCAAAAAATTGACTACCCCAATGGAGTCATACAAGCACTCAATGCCTTGGGGGAAAATCACTTTAAAGAAAAAAAATTCAATACCTCATTGAGTTATTTCAAGAAAGCCCTTAAGCTTGCGAAAACCCAGGATAGCCCTCATCAAATAGATGTCCTCAACAATTTGGGTATATTTTATACGACACATAGTCTACATGTAGATGCCTTGAAGCAATTTCAGGCAGCGCTAAATATAGCCCAAAGTCGTCATTTACCACTTGGAAAAGCGCGTACTTACCAATTTTTCAGTAAGTTTTATTTAAAACGAGGCAATTTTAAACAAGCCTTGGATTATGCGAACAAAGCACTCAAAATTGCTCGTAGCCAAAAAGACCGTTTCGCTGAGTATCAATTCCTTGGTCAAAAAGGCCGGGTTTTGATGTGGCAAGGCAATCTCAATGCACTTTTAGCCAATGATCAACAAATGTTGGATATCGCCTTTGCCCTCAAAGACAGTTCTTCTATTACGAGGAGCTATAATAACATGGCAGGCACTTATGGCGAGTTGGGTAAATTAAACAAATCCATCACCCTTTTTACAAAATCGCTCCATCTCTCCAGACAAATAGCCGATACTGCCGCTATTTTTGCCACTTTCCATAATCTGGGAAGGCTCTACAGTATGACCAAAGATTATACGGCGGCGCTAAAAATACACAAACAGGGAATTGAATATGCCAGTGCTAAACAGGATAGTGCATTGGTAGGGGTTTTTATGATGAGTATTGCCAAACTTTACCACGCTAAACAAAAATACCCCCGGGCAGTGACCTATGCTCAACAAAGTATTCCTTTTCTCAAAACCGACTTTACTATCTTTAATCTGGGAGATTGTTATAAGTTTTTGGCCAACACATACGACAACTTACAACAGTTTGGGCAGGCATACCAATATCAAAAGCTACATACCTGGACCCAAGATAGCCTATTCAAGGCCCAAAAAGCCAAGACCATCACTAAACTCGAGCAAAACTTCCAGATCAAAGAACAACAAAAAGCACTGGAGGCTTTACGCAAAGAAAAAGCTTTGCAAGAGCAATGTACAAGTTTTCAGCTCAAGCTGCGTAATTATGCATTGTTGGGGCTCATACTACTATTATTCATCCTTATACTTCTATACAATCGTTCGCGTTTACGCCAGCGAATTATGCAGCAACAAAGCAAATTATTGCTGCAAGAAAATAGTCGCCATGTAGAAGAAACCCGAAGGCTGGATGCCGAAAAGCGCCTCAAACAAGAAGAAAATAAGCGTTTGTTGCTTAATCTTGATTACAAAAACCGTGAGCTGGCCACTACGACCATGCTTATACAACAAAAAAACGAGGTGCTGCAAAATATCCAATCCGACTTGGTAGATTTTGAAAATCAACTACCCAAAAAGTGGAGTAAAAGTATTTATCAAATCCAAAAAACTATCCAGACAAATACCAATCTCGAGGAAGACTGGGAACGGCTACAGTTGCATTTCAACGAGGTGCATCCCGACTTTTTTAATAAACTGCAAACAAACTTTTGCACGCTATCGCAAAATGACCTTCGTTTATGCGCTTATATCAAGATTAATCTATCCAATAAAGAAATCGCTCGCTTACTTAATGTTGAATTTAGGAGTATTCAAATGGCCAAATATCGCCTCAAAAAGAAACTAGATTTGTCTAAAGATGATGATCTCAATGAATTTATCCAACAACTATAAATACAAAATCCAAGTATCTGTTTTAATAGCGGGTTGGTAGGTTTTCATACCCCCTTGCAGCCGTTGTTGGTGTTTAAGCAAAGCGTCACCAACAACTCGAGTACCAGACAAACCCTACATAAGGTTTTGCTCTTAAGGAGCAAGGGGTTGTTGGTGGCGTTGCACTCAAACACCAACAACGGTTAAAATAGATTTGTCTAAAGATGATGATCTCAATGAATTTATCCAACAACTATAAATACAAAACCCAAGTATTTGTTTTAATAGCAGGTTGGTAGGTTTTCATACCCTTCTGAAAGCTAAATCCTACTCTTACCTCCCTCTACATACGCCCTACAAAAGTGCAAAAATGAAGCAACCAACCTTCGTTTTTGCACTTTTATTTTATGATACGCCCTTCATTTTTTCATCCATTTTTTTTACAGGTGTAGAGCCTTTGTAGAGTGTATAAATTCTGTTTTTATCACCATACTCACTAAAATTGTCGCAGCTATTGAATACCGAATTTAATTCAAAGCTTACAATGATGAAAACCACCTTATCCTCAACCTTTTTTACAGTACCCAAACCATTCCATTACAAAAACCTCTACAAGATGAATCAGGTAAAAACGCAACACAACGTCGCCCAAAAAGTACCTAAGATAAAGGGACACTTTATCCTGGGAAATGTACAAGATTTTAAAGCATCTCCAGTAGGTTTTTTCAAGAAGCTGGAGGCGCTCAAGACCCCAGTAGCAAAGTTTAGGTTGGCCCACATCCATTGCTACTATCTGGCAAGTCAGGAAGCAGTACAGCAAGTATTGGTAAAGAACAACAAAAACTACTTAAAGGGAGGGCCATTTATGGAAACCAATAAAAAAATCGTGGGCAATGGTCTTGCATTTAGCGATAAAGAATTGTGGCAAAGGCAACGCAGAATTATGGCACCGATTTTTCATAAAAAATGCATTGATTCATTCTTTCAGTTAATGCTTAACTTTACTGATCAATTCATTGCCAAAATTGGAAGCGCTACCTCGGCAATAGACGTCCACAAATACTTCAACCAACTCACGATGGATATTGCTACTCAGGCCTTGTTTGGGGCTGAAATAAAAAAAGATGAAACTGATACCCTTATGACTAATTTTCAGGTATTGGTTGAGGAATCTATTCGTCGTACTACCAATGGTTTTTCGTTGATGGCTTTTTTGAGTTTTTGATTGGCAGGAGTGGGTATCCAAAATGGCAACGAAAAACCATTGGTAGTACGACGAATAGATTCCTCAACCAATACCTGAA
>DMXI01000630.1 GCA_003483885.1 Microscillaceae bacterium | reverse complement strand
CAATAAAATTCATATCTTTAATTATAGTGAAGGGGTAAAATTCCTTGTAGGTAGATGTCATTTACCTTTATTTTTAACCCTTTTATCTAAAAGATTAGACTTTTTACGCTTTATTGAGTTAAACTAATATACACTAAGATAGATATTGATAAATATTAAAAATATATAACGCTTAAAAAAAGATATTAAGACTTTATGTTTTGTGGTTAGTTAGGATTGAAAAGAGGCCTTATTTTATAGGGTCTCTTTTTCGTTATGGACTATTTTATTTCTACCTCTCGCAAAACATTACCTTCTCTTCTTTCCTGAGAATGCCCACCATTAGGCAATGTTTTACAAATCACGTCTTCCTTCTCGTAAAATCTGATCAAGCGTTGTTTCTTGGTTATACGCTCAAAGAAGGTATCAACAAGTTGAATAAGTTGTTGCTGCTGGTCCTGTTCTGTTATATAATAAACATCAATACTCAACGGCTTACGAATGTTACCTCTGGATATCTGGATTGCGCTTCTGTCAGGCTGGTCTTGGTGAAAGATTGAGTATCGAAATTCTGGAAACGTGAAGTGAGTTTTTAAATAAGCCTCTAATTGTTGGATTTGGTCCCGATCCTGATATACAAGAGTATTTTCGTATACAGGAAAAGGATCGGGTAGGCTTGCTTTTCGGTAATGCGTAACCTGTAACTCATCGTAACATAGTGTACAAATGGTTTTTGTGGTAATTTGACGATGCTTTTCATCAATGATTTCTAACTGTTTCTCGAACGCATCTTCTGACATATTCAGTTGATCATCAAATGTCATGTCTTTCAAATGATCCAATTCTGATAAGTTGATTTTTTCGGCGCAGTGGACACATACCGTGGTCAATGCTGCTCCTGGAAATCCCGGGAATGCCACCCAAGCGGTTTCAAGGCCTTCAAATAAATGTATACAAACTGTACAAAACCCTGAAAGCCCGTGTTTTTTACAAATAATCATTCCCATACGGGCAAATTACAAATTTTCGGCTTGTTCTTTCAATACCTTCATCACCAAAGCCTTATAATTACGCCCAATGGGAAGTTCTTTGCCACCAACTTCTATAATGGTACTGCTAAAAGCCTCTATTTTGTCAATGGCCACCATAAACGAGCGATGAATTCGGATAAATTGATCGGTAGGTAAAATTTCCTCCAAATAACTGATTTTTTGATAAGTAAAAAGCTCTTTTCCTACGGTTTTTACCCGGGCGTTATGATCGAGACTTTCGATGTATAAAATTTCACTGAGGTAAACTTTTACGTTCTTTTTATCCACTTTTAGAATAATGAAGGGCTGTTTTGGCGTAGTTTCTGGCAAAATCTCGGTAGTGGGCTGAGCCAAGGCCGGCATTATTTTAAATACTTTGCTTAAAGCCTTAAAAAAACGTTGAAACGAAATGGGTTTGAGGAGGTAGTCTACCACGTCTAATTCGTAGCTCTCCAGTGCATACTCTTCATAAGCAGTAGTAAAAATTACTTTTGGGTGATTTTTAAAGTTTTTTACAAAATCGATACCCGTCATTTGAGGCATTTTAATGTCCATAAAGAGCAAGTCAGCCGCATTGCTTTGCAAAAAATTGAAGGCTTCAAAAGCATTTTTACAACGAGCTACCAATTCAAGCTGATCCACCCGCTCAATGTAAGTAGTTAAAATATCCAATGCTATAGGTTCGTCATCTACGATTACACATTTGATTTTTTGAGTCATACAAGTAAAGGTTATATAGGTATAGGTTGAATAAACAAGTGCATCTCTATATGCCTGGACATTTTGGCTAAAGTTGGCTGTGTCTTCACAAACGAAAAATGTCTAGTTGTATCGTGCATAACAAAAGAGAATATCAATCCAACTCCAGGGCTAGTTTGATATGGTAACTTTCCTGATTTTGCTCTAGGTCGAGCGTATAGCGTCCCTTGTAAAGCAGCTCAAGGCGGTGCTGTACATTGGGCAAGCCTACGCCACCTGTGGTATCTTCATCATTAATTACTTCTTCGTTTTTTGACGGTGATAACATCGATTGAGGAGAAGTGAGACTATTGGCTATATCCAGAAATAATTGATTGTCTTCTAATTTTATTGTGATTTTTACCCAGGCATTTTCCAACCCTTCACTTACCCCATGTTTAAAGCTATTTTCGATAAAAGCAATGAGTAGCATAGGCGCAATTTCTTTGTCCAAAATATCGCCATGTACCTGAAAAAACACATTGACGGCGTCATCATAGCGTATTTTTTCCAGCGTAATATAGTTTTTCAAGTAATTGATCTCTTGCGAAAGCGGCACCCTTGGGGCATTGGTTTTATACAGCATATATCGCATGAGTTCCGAAAGCTTCAGAACGATTTCGGGTGCTTTGGGCGATTGGCGCAGCGTAAGCCCATACAAGTTATTCAAGGTATTGAACAAAAAATGGGGTTGTACCTGAGATTTCAAGAATTTAAGCTCAGCTGAAAGTTTTTCTTTTTCCAATTCTTTGATCATTTGCTGGTAGCGGTATCCCTTCATTAAGATATAAGCAGCCGAAGTAAGTATCAAGATAGAGTTGATGATCATGGCAATGCGTAGCATAATCGGAAAATAAAAGAATGGCGCATTTACTGCCCCGCCCCGCATTGGAATGTAGACATAAATGACCATAATGCGTTGCCAAATGGCGCCCATGCACAAGCAAGCACAAACCGACAACCCATACGCCAGGTACTTTTTCTTGAGTAGTAAGCGGGGGAGCAACACATATAAGTTAAAGTACACAATGACGATTTTGGCAGGCATTAGACTCGATTCATAGATGAGCCCTTCTTTGAAAGGCCCACCCCAGGCCAAGGCGACAAATGGGGTATAAATGAGCCAGCCTATGATATGCCACCAGACCTGGTTTTTTTTCCAATATGCAGTATCAAATACGATCAAATTTTTAGAAGTAAATAGTTTATAACAGTGAACGATGCGAATCTAATAAAGCCTTATATACAAAAATATGCCGTATCAAGTTGAATAATTATCTTAAAAGCGGGATTTGGCTATTGAATGCCTGTTTGTAAATCGTAAAAGGCAAAGTGTCGATTGGTGAAGGAACTATTTCTATCGCGACATTATTTTATCATTAAATTGACCAATTTATAGGGGACTACCTTAAATTACACGTTGTGTCAGTAGTGATTATTTGTTCTGATAAACCTATGAAAATTAAAATTGCTTTTGTTCTTCTTTGTATTTTTTGTGCAAACAATAATTGGTTACGAGCCCAACCCATGACGCTCAAAGATCAAGACACAAGCCAAATCAATCGATCGCGTTTGCGTACTTTGGTAATAGGAGGGAGTGCTTTGTATGGGGCAGGTTTGATTGGTTTAAACGAGGTATGGTATAAAAACAGCCCACGTTCTTCTTTTCGGTTTTTTGATGATAGTCAAGAGTGGAAACAAGTAGACAAAGTAGGACATTTTTATGGGGCTTATCATTTTAGTTTGGCGGCTTCCAAAGCTTTTCGTTGGACAGGCATGTCGCAAAAGAAATCTATTTTTTGGGGAGCGATGACCGGAATTATCGTGATGACTCCGATCGAAATTTTAGATGGATTTTCGGCAGAATATGGAGCCTCATGGAGCGATTTTTTTGTCAATATAGGAGGAGGGTTATTTTTATACGGACAACACGCCCTCTGGAATGAGGTTCGTATTCATCCTAAGTTTTCGTTTCATCGTACAAGCTTTGCTCCGCAACGCCCCTCATTATTGGGTAAATCATTTTCCGAAGAAATTCTCAAAGATTACAATGGTCAAACCTACTGGTTTTCGGTAGACATAGATAAGTTTTTACCTAAAGGAAACCGCTACCCCAAATGGCTCAACATTGCGGTAGGTTATGGTGCCGAAAACATGATTTTTGCTCAGGACCAACAAAACCTGGAAGTAGGCCTGAGACCTTACCGTCAGTTTTATTTGTCGTTTGATTGGGACCTTACTGCCATCAAAACTCGCAGCAAGTTCTTAAAAACCTTGATTTACTTTGTCAATATGATTCATTTGCCAGCACCAGCGCTTTCTTTTAGTGCCGAAAAAGGTTGGCAACTACACGCCTGGTATTATTAATGGGTATGATTGGGCAATAGTCCACAGCATTCAGTCCATAGTCCATAGCCGATTCGAGCGTATGTTTACGCTGTTAATGACTGTAAACCAATGGCTTAGGTCAAAATTGTTTACTCGTCCTATTTTTAAAAGGGTTTCGGCTTTATGCTTAAACGCATAATTAAATAATTTTTAAATTCATAAGCGACTGACATTCAGTAATCAACTTTGATTAAAATCACTGTGGAGTATTGATTGGGGAAAAGAGGAAAGGAAAATTAATAAAAAAGTTTGATCACTTCACACTTTAATATTATTTGACTAAAGTCGTTGATGCCTTATTGTTGATGTTAAATCGGTTTGATCACTTACCTTCTCCTGAGCTATTAGTGTTCAAAGTGTCCCACCTAAAAAGAGCAACACCTTTGATAACCCGGCTATGTTGATGGGGTGTGACCTCTGATCGTCACCTGTCTGTTCACCTACTTTCCTTTTGAGGTTTGTATATATATACCAACATAGGGTAGGGGCAACGGACAAAAAAAATGAACTTTTATTAAAAAAAGTAGAAGCTTTGAGGTAAGTGATTGATAGTCAGTAATAAAGAAAAGGGGTGAGATTCCAGGAATTAATACATATAGAAGTGAAATATTATTTTTCTCACCGAAAAAGTGTGAGTTTTGCAAGGTAAAAGTTTGTGAATTATTTGTAGAGGCATTAGGGATGCTTTAAATTTTAAGAATTTATATTTCTTAAACTCAGTAATTTATCTAGAGCTATGAAATTTAGTGTTTCCATAAATCCTCTCAAAGAACACCTACTGCTGGCAAGCAGAGCAATACCAAGTGACCCTATCAATCCTATCAATAAGAATTTTTTGCTAGAGTTGAACCCAGGGAACTTAACCATTCAGACTTTTGGTACATTTACTAATATAAAAACTGAGTTACCTGTTAATACACAGAGTAAAGGCAAAGTAGCTGCCCCTAGTAATATACTAAAGGTAATTAATCTGTTACCAGAACAAATAACTCTCACTTTTGATATAGATGAAAGTAATCATCATATTTTACTAACCTGTAAAACTGGGCAATATAAATTCACTGGACAAGATGCATTTGCTTTTGATAATCCTCCTAAACCAACCAGTCAAGCCAATTGGAATGTTGAATCCAATGTTTTAATTAATGCAATTAAAAATACTTTATTTGCTGCAGGTAAAGATGACAAGGATGATAATGATATTAGGTTCAATGGTGCATTGTTAGAAATTAATGAACAACAGTTTTCATTAGTGACTACTAATGGCGAAAGATTAGCAAACTTCACTTACCAAAAAGTAAAATATACTGGCAAATCCCAAAAGCTTCACATACCATTTAAAACCATTCAACTAATGGGTTATAATTTACCTAAAGAACCAGTAGACATTCAAGTAGAATTTAATGAAGGTTTTGCTTTTTTCAGTTTTGAGAGTACCCAATTTGCTTGTCGTCTATGGGAAAATAGATTTCCTGATTATCAAGAACTTTTAAATGTGCCACAAGTATTTAAAATGACAATCCAGCGAGCAGGAATACTTAAGGGCTTAAAACGTTTAGAGTTATTTACTAACCACTTAACACATTTGATAAGGTTTGAGGTTTACCCTGATAATACTTTGAAAATGTTCGCAGAAGACACTGAACGAACGGATGAAGCTAAGGAATCTATGACTTGTAATTATGAAGGAGAAAAGTTTGAAATAGGATTGAATATAAGATATTTAATAGATGTAATGAATGCGTTAGAATCTGAGCAAGTAGAGTTTACTTTTTCTTCATCAAATGAACCAGTATTTATCAAACCTACTACAAAAACACAGGGAGAAAGTATAATCACTCTCTTAAGACCATCACAATTGAATAGTTATTAAAACTTCCATATCCTAAAACTATGAACCAGGTTCATTCATCAAATACAAAAAGGGTATTTGAGTACTACACAAACGTCCTTGAAGAATTAGAATTAGAAACAATATTACTTGAGGATTATCAGAAAACAAGCGATTTTTTGATTGTAGCAGGATTTAGCACATTAGACTTTTTACTATGCTTTTTCGGGAAAGAAAGAATATCAGATGATAAAAAGGTTAGGGTAGTTTTAGGCAATGAACCTAGAGTTACTGAAGGGATTCATCAGAAATCTTTTTTACATACTAAACTAGGACTAAGTCAAGAAATTCAAGATTATTGGCTCAATAGAGGCATCTCACCTATGCAAAGTGCCAATGTTTTATATCTAATTGAGAATATAAAAGATAGAAGAGTTAATGTTAGAATTTTAAATAACTTATGTGCAAAGGCATATATCAGTGATACTGGAGCAATAATGGGTTCTAGCAATTTTTCAAGAGGAGGTTTAAGGAATAATTTTGAAATAAATCGACGTTTTGATTCTATATCATCTTACCAAGATTACAGTAAAGTCAAAAAAATAGCGAATGAGTATTTTGAGTTAGGTGAGGATTATAATGATCAGTTGGTTAATCTACTCGAGAAACTTTTACACTATGTTAACTGGCAAGAAGCCCTTGCCAGAGCTGTGGCTGAATTACAAGAAGGAGGTTGGCTGAAAAATTACCCCGAATTTCTTCAATATCTCAACAAGCTCGAACAACCCCTATGGAAAACACAAATCGAAGCTATTGGTCAAGCACTATATATATTAGATAACAATGGTAGTTTGTTGATTGCTGATCCAACGGGCTCAGGTAAAACTAAAATGGGAGTAGTATTACAAGCTTGCATACTTAATCGGTTTTTTCAGAAAGCTATCAACTTTATCAAGGAAGATAGAAATGCACTTCTTATTTGTCCCCCTCAAGTACAAGGAAATTGGCAGCGTGAATATAGGAAAATAAAGGATGACTTCAATAATTCGCTTTCACAAGGTCGTTTGAGTGTATCAGCGGAAGATACTCAAAAAGAAGTAGAAGCAAAAATAGCCAACGCTAGGATATTATATATAGATGAGGCCCATAATTTCTTGAATAAACATTCCAATCGAAGTATTAAGTTACAAAATAATCTTGCCAACAATATTGTTTTGTATACGGCAACCCCTATTAACAAAAAGGCTAGAGATTTATTTCGCCTAGTAGAAATTTTAGATATTGATAATTTATCAGATGAGGCAATCAAGGAGTACAAAAGACTGAAAGCGTTCTCTAATAAGAGAAACCTACATCCAAATGAACTACAACAGCTACAAGGGTATATTCAAGATTTTATGGTCAGAAGAACTAAAAAAGAACTGAATCAAAAAATTCAAAAACACCCTGATGCTTATCGAAATAAACTTGGTGATAAATGTAGTTACCCTAAACAAAATTGCCTTTCTTATAATTTGGAAGAAAAAAAGAATGGACGAAAAGATGCTGCTATCGCCTATAAAATTAATCGATTAGCAGGTAAGCTTAAAGGACTATATGCACTACGTAAATTTAATATGAGTCCTGAAGTTAAAAAATCTCTTGAACGTCAAAGAAAGTTTCTAGAAGCAAGTCAAAACAGGGCAAAAGCACTTGCTATTTATACCATTCAAGCTATGTTACGTTCTTCCAGTATAGCACTAATTGAGCATGTCAGGGGAACTGATGAAGCTAAATCGATACTAAGGGGAATAGGCTATGCTCTTCCTCCTAAGTTTAAGAAGGACAATGAAACGGGTAATATTGTCTCGCAACTAAAAAAACATCGTAAAACTCTTCCAGAGCAAAATTTTGATGAAGGGGTAAAGCTACCTGAATGGATGACGAATAAAGAAACTTATGAAAAAGTAATTGATGAAGAGCTTAGTATCTATGAGGAAATTTTTTCACTAGCTAAAAAAATGGACCACCAACGTGAAATCAAAAAAGCAGAAATATTGATTAATAAAGTCCATAAACACGAATTATTGTTAGCATTTGATAGTCGTCCAATTTCTTTACATTTCATCGCGAGTATTGCAAAAAAAAAATCTAAAGACATAAATTTTCTGGTTGTTACAGGAGATAATAAGACTGCAAAAAAAGAAGCGCTTGAAATATTTAAATTAGGATCATCTACTAAAAATGTCGTAGGGCTTTGTTCTGATGCAATGGCGGAAGGATTGAATCTTCAGCAAGCATCAGCGATGATATTGCTCGATACCCCTAGTGTTATGAGGATAGCAGAACAACGTATTGGGAGAATTGATAGAATGGATAGCTCTCACGATTCCATTGATATTTATTTTCCAGATGATCATGATGCTTTTGCATTAAAAACTGATCGCAAATTTTATTTGACCGCTCAGTTAGTAGATGCATTGTTAGGAAGCAATTTAGAATTGCCAAATGACTTGTTAGAAAAGTGGAAGGTTAAGAAAACTGATTTCAAAAAACTTTATGAGGAAAATATAAAAAATGCTGAAGAAACATTCAGAGATGGCATCACAAATGCGTTTAAAGCTGCTGAAGGTTTAGTTGGCGGCGAGACAGCAATTGTTGATCAAGAAATATATGAGAACATCAGAAAAAGCGAAGTGACTCTCATTAGTAAAGTCGGGAACTATGAAGAATACTTTCCTGGGGTTGAGGTGAGTAAAGTTAACGCAAAACAGGAGTTTGGTTTTTTCTGTATTCGTGGATCAAAGGATTATGCGCCATATTGGTTATATGTAGATGAGACGACCCTTCAAGATAAACGAGTTAGAGTTATAAGACATTTACCAACAATCTGTGAGAAGCTAAGGGAAAACCTTCAAAAAACAACAGAAAACATTGAACCTGCTGATTATATAGAAAAAGAAGAACATATTAAGCAACGATTTATTGGAGCCATTCAAGAATATCAATTGCATGCTTTACCAAATAAGAAGAAAAGGGTAATAAAATTATTACACATCTTATTATCAAGATACAGTTCAATGCTATTTGATCAATCAAAAGATCGGCTTCTTCTCATAGACGAAATTCAAAAGTTGTTAAGGTCTAAACCTGAAATAAATATTGAATATCAATTAGATTATGATAGGTTAGCTCAAATTTGTCTTAAATTCTTTCAACCACGTTTGATGCAGTTTCGTGCAGATCCAAAAAATACAGGAACAATCTATTTGATGGATGATAATTTTGTTGATTATCTAACCCGACGCAACCCTATTAATGATCAAGAGCTTGAAACCTTAAAGCGAGAAATACCTGTTATTCAGCCCATTGAGAAACGTATTGCAGCCTGTATAATTGGGCTTGTATTACCCCAGGAGTTACAAGAAGAGAATAAATAAAAAAGCATATCAGTAATTTTCAATCAATAATATTTCATGGCACGAACAGTAAATGCAGCTTTTGATGAGTTTATGAGTGAAACGGTAAATCTAGACTCTAAAAAAACTACTAAAGCAAGGAATAGCAGGGATGAACTATTGAAGCAAATAAAGTCATTTAGCAGTGACCCTACATTCCCAAAATTGCAAAATATCAATCCAATACACTTTGGATCTTTTAATCGGCGAACTAAAATTAGACCTTTGGATGATATTGATTTGATGGTCGCTTTATCTGCACAAGGTGCTCCTCATAGTCAAAACGGTGGTATTATAAAAATAACCATTGATAATGATTCTAATTTAGGACCTTATTGTCATGACAGAACTAATCAATTAAGCTCTATCAAGATAGTAAATAAGTTTGTTAAAAAACTTTCCAAGATTCATCAATATCAACAGGCGCAAATTAAACGTAATCAGGAAGCCGCAACACTAAAGCTAAAGTCTTATGAGTGGAACTTTGATATAGTACCCTTTTTTACTACTAGGCCTTATAAGAATGGCAGAGATTATTATCTAATTCCTAATGGTAAAGGACATTGGAAAATTACTGACCCAAGAATAGATAAGACTAGAGTCGAGAGAATTAATCAGTTACACAATGGGTATGTATTACAAGTAATTAGAGCTATAAAATATTGGAACAAACACGCCAGGATGCCAACAATAAATTCTTACTTGTTGGAAAACATGATTTTGAATTATTATGAAAAACAAAAATATCTTGCAAATCAATATGTGGATGTAGAAATAATTAAGGTTTTGGAATTTATTCAACAAGGAGTTTATCAAGAAGTGAACGATCCCAAAAGTATTCAAGGTAATTTGAATACTTTGGATATAGAAGAAAAGAGTAAAATATCAAAAAAAGCAAGAGAAGATCGCATATTAGCAGTCACAGCAAGACAATATGAGTATTATAAGAAAGACTATGAATCATCAATAAAAAAATGGGGAGAAATTTTTGGAAACGAATTCCCTTCATTTAGTTAATAGAATTGGTAATGGCAAAAAGAACAGTAGAGCAAGGTTTTGTACAACTTTTAAAAAATGTAGAAGCTTTAAAAGGTGCTCAAAGCAAAGTGAAAAAACATAAAGACTCAGTAAAAAACTGCTTATATGAAAAACTGGGATGTGTTTTTTTACCAGAAACAGGGTCCTTTGGCAATGGGACAGAAGTAAGACATCATAGTGATAGTGACTTTTTTGCTGTACTTCCTAAAAAAGAAGCATCAAATGATTCTAATTATGTGTTAAGGAAGGTAAAAAATGCTCTTAAAGGAAGATTTAGTACTACGTCAGAAATAAGTATTGATTGTCCTTCTGTAAAAATTCCTTTTGGGTATTATGCCTCAGAAACGATGGAAATTACACCTTGTTATATTGATAGTAATCAGAGAATAGGTCATAAAAGTTACAGAGTCTATGGGATACCAGATTATAAAGAAGGTTGGATGTTCTCAAGTCCACAAGTCCATAATTATTATGTTAAACAAAATGATATTAGACTTCATTTTCGTCTAAAGCCGTTAATTAAATTAGTTAAAACTTGGAAATACTACAATAAGGTTAGATTACATTCTTTTTATTTGGAATTAAGGTGTACTAAAGCGATGCATGAAGAAAAGATTATTTATAGTTTTGATAGCTACCTACTGAAATCTTTGAAATATCTAAAGTTGTGTAAACTTGCTAAAATACAGGATCCGATGGGAATTTCAGGTTTAGTCGCATCTTCCAAAACTGACAATCAAAAAGAAGGTGCCTGGTCAAAATTAAATACAGCGGTTTCAAGGGCAGAAAAGGCAGTAGCTGCTAGGAAAAAAGGAGACATTGACAAAGCTTTTGAAGAATGGGATAAATTTTTTAATGGAAAATTTCCAAAAAGATAAAAAGTAATAATGATAAGCATCGGTGAACAAATTTTAGAAAAAGAAAATAAACTTGCAAACATTGCAAAGCTTGCAGCAATGAGAGAAGTTTACGCAAGGGGTAAGGATTGGATATTAGTGTATACGATTTTAGCCTTAATAGGTGTTTTAATACTTGCCCCTTGTGGTTTTATCTTGAAAAGGCTTTATGCAATAGACATTAGTTGGCTTGTGGCTCTTTATGGAATTACATTATTTGCTTTAGATACTTTTATTATTAAGAGGCAGATAAAGCTATTAAAAACTAAAGCTGCTAGTATCCAAGAGCAGTTTGACTGCGAAGTATTAATTATGGGATGGAATAAAATGCTATTTTCAAAAAAACCTGAGGATACTGATGTTCCCAAGTATAGTGAGTTTAGGATAAAAAGAATGAAAGGCAAAAAGAAGCTAGATAAGTTTAAAAATTGGTATAAAGAACCCATCAAGAAAGTTGCTGGAAATTCGGCTAAACTCATATGTCAAAGGTCAAATATTGCTTACGATATGGAGGTAAGGAACAGTTTCTTGAAAAGTGTATTGATAGTATCCTGGGGGATATTTATTCTTTTAGCAGTTCTTGCGTTTTTGATGGAACTTTCAATAGGATCATTTATTATAAACGCAGTATCTCCTTTTTTACCTATATTTTCAATTACTACAAAATGGCATTATGAGCAAAAAGATACTATTCAGACCCTGAAAGACATAAAGAATGTTGTAGAAAATGAATGGGATTTTGTAATTTCTACGGTAACGGAACCTGATGATACTACTATAAGACAAATTCAAGATAGAATTCACTTGCACCGTAAAACTAGTCCGCTTGTGCCAGATATAATTTATGATATGTTAAGGAATAAAAATGAAAAATACATTCTACACTCTGTTAATGAGCAAGTACAAGAATATCTAAAATCAAGAGGGATTGAAGAATAAAAAATACCTAACACAAAAAAAGGCATCGGCAAATGCCAACACCTTTTTGTTCTTCATCTAAACACCTATTAGAGTGCTTTAACCCTATTGAGAAGTTATTAATTTCTTAGTTCATTCCATCTACGTTTGGTACGTTATCACCTCTTCTTCGGCGACGGTTTTTGCGCTTCTTACGCATTTGACGCATCTTGCGGGCATCCATCGAAATTTTTCCAAAACGATAAGAAAAGGTCAGGAATGCGATGCGGGTTTCTGGTTTAAAATCAGTAACCTGAATAAAGTTACCACCATCCGTATTGAAGCCGAAGCGTCGGCTATTGAAAATATCACTTACCCGGAAACCAAGCGTTCCTTTGCCTTTCAAAATTTTGTAGTTTACCGCGGCATCGGTTGCATATACTTCTTCTAATTCACCTTGTGCCAAAGCAATCGGAGCGCGGTAGTTAGAAGTTACCTGGAAGTTTAACTTAGAGCTAGCCTTGAAGTTTAACAACAACTTGGTTTGGTAGCTGTAAGCATCGTTATTCAAATCTCCTTCTTCCACATTTGATCCGTCAATTTCGGTGCGATAGAAGTTTCCACTAAGGGTGAAGTTGAACCACTTGGCAGGCTTCATATTGTAGATCAGTTCAACCCCATAGTTACGACCAGAAGCGATGTTGTCAAAAGTACTGGTAGTAATATTGGTGATAGGATCAATGATTCGGAAACGCTGAATAGAACCACGAATATCGCGGAAATAACTTGAGACATTCAAGGTAGTTCCTTTCCAGGTGTGGGTATAGCTTACTTCATATGAGTTGATAAATTCTGGCAATAACCCTGGGTTTCCTTGATAGAAATTGTTGGTATTGATTCTAATCAAAAATGGATTCAACGCTCGGGTACGAGGACGGTTGATTCGGCGACTGTAGTTGGCCGCAAAGGTTCCATTTTTAGTCACTTTATAAGTAATGAATCCACTAGGGAATACATTTAAAAACTCGTTGTCAAATCGCTGATCCGTATTTTCAACCACTGCCTCCGACATTGTTTGCTCTACCCGAATACCAGCTTGAAAAGACAATTTCTTGCTAAGTTGATGATTGTAGATGGCATAAGCCGCATATACGTATTCATCGTAGCGGAAATCGTTGTTTTGGGTCAAATCAGGCACCAGGTTATCACCAGTTCCAGTAGCATCTTCGCTTACCGAAAAGCCATTAAAAATGTTACGAATGGTAGTTTTGGCTCCCATTTCCAATTTCAAAGCCTTGGTAAGAGGCAATTCGAAGTCTACCTGGGCAGTCGTAATATTGAATTGATTGTCGGTTTCGTTGAGGGTAAGCGTAGAAGTACCATTAGGAGTTCTATTGGTAATATCAAGTGGTTGTACGATCAAATCCGAAGTAAACAAGCTTTGAGAACGAGAATGACGTACATCAAAAGACAAAAGCTTATCAGGATTGTTGAAATAACGCTTGTAACCTACGTTAAAATCCATATTATCTCCAGTGCTTCCCAATTCATTATCTTGAAGAGTCAACGATAATGGAGTAATGGCACCAGTACCAATTCTTTGTCCCAAGGATTGGTCACTGATTTGGTCGCGCCCAAAGCCCCGTAAGCTATAGAGAGCGCTTACCGACAGCTCATTTTTTTCGTCCAGGTTGATGTCTATCCCTGCTTTCAAAAGCTGGGAATAAAAGCGAATATCACCATCATTGACCTGAAGAATTTGAGTAGCTGTATCTCCGTTGAAGTTGAGTTGATCGCTCACACCATTAGAAAAACGGTTGAAGTAGTTGCCACTGTAGGTGACATAAGTATTTATTTTTCCAGTGCGTAAGTTCAATCGTAAAGAACCACTGTATTTGTCGTTGGTACCCACGCTAACATTGGCAAAACCATTCAAGCCTCGGAGTACATTTTTCTTAAGAACAATATTGATGATCCCCGACATGCCATCTGGGTCGTACTTGGCCGATGGGTTGGTGATTACCTCAATTTTTTTGATACTAGAAGCTGGAATTTGCTCAAGAGCCGCCTGACGGCCCCCTCCGGTAAGTCCCGAAGGCTTACCATCAATAAATACGGTTACATTGGCGCTTCCTCGCAAGCTTACATTACCATCTTGGTCCACATCTATAGAAGGCACGTTTTGTAAGGCTTCAAGGGCAGTACCGCCTGTGCTGGTAATGTTTTTCTCTACATTGAATACCTTACGGTCGGCTTTGATCTCAATATCTTCGCGCTCGGCAGTTACAGTTACGGCCTCCAGCTTGGCGGCAGTAGCCTCGATTTTCACGTCGCCTAAGTTCTGCTCAACGCCTTGTCCACGGTATTGTTTTGGAAAAAGACGGATAGGACCAACAGTTTTTACTTTGTAACCAATGTAGTTGATCTTAACCTCGTACATGCCGAGTTTTATTTCGCTTATTGAGAACTTTCCTTTAGCATTGGCAATGGCACCTGTTACCACTTTTTTGGTGCGTACGTTATACAAAGCTACCGTTGCAAATTCTATCGGTTTCCCGGATTCGGCATCTTTTACCACTCCGTAGACTTTGCCAATAGCAGGCATTTGTCTTCGTTGGGTGGGGCGTTTTTTAGTATTTCTTGTTGCATTTTTTGGGGTTGGCTGTTTTTTGTCTTGTGCCTGAGTACTAAATGTTGTCAAACAAGCCAGCAAAAGAAGTTTTAAAATAAATAGGTTTTTCATGGGATGTAAAAATTTATTTACATATTACTTAATGCAAAAAATGAGTGTAGCCATCATAGATTTAAGATCAATGTTGGGTAAACTACGATTATATAATGGTTGTTTTTATACCAAGTTAACAGTTCAATTATTGCAAGTACTTATTGTACTTTTATAATAAACTTTTCAGCGAGTTAGTATAGAGTGGTATAGTTTAGAGAGCTGTTTAAGACAGTTGAGCGCTTGCCCAATGATTATGATACAAAGCTATGATATTGCGAAATGAGAGGGGTAAATAATCTACCTAGTGCTGTATTTTCTAGACCAACAAGCACATCATATCTTTATGAAAATAAAATGAGTTTTGAAGAAAGAATGGAGGTTAACTTACACATTATCAGATAATAACAAAACATTAACAAACCTGACAAAACAAGTTACTTCAATAAAAGTTAAGCCGCAAATGAGGTAAAAAAAGAACCCCAGCGGAAAAATTCCGAGGGGGTTCGTCACAAAAGGTAGTTAAACAAAAAAATATATTATAGACAAAATACCATAAAATATTTTGTCATATACGTCATAATGAAAATAAAAGGAATTATGAGTTTTCCTTTACGGGATTTATCAGAAATAAGTTGGGAAAAGTCAGTGTTTTTTAAAAATAATCAAGAAGTGATCTATTCTTAAACTTAGTATAATAGTAAGCCCATCTCCGAAGAAATCAAAATTAACAAACTTTGTTACTTAAACCTATCATGTGTAAGTAATTTTTGAAAAAATACACTTTTATTTTAGTAGTCTAAATTTTGCTTTTATATTTTTTGCAGCTGTTATCTCATCAATTAAAAATTACGAATAGGGGATCAATCTTAATAAAAGCTCTTCTTAAAATGATATCTTTGTACCTGATGCTTCACGTATGAGTATCGATAGAAAACTGGAAACTTGAAACCTGCTCGTATATTATTTTTATCAAAAATTATAGAATGCTTCAAATACTATAGTGTTGCTAGTGCAGCGGTTACTATACCATACATTTTGCAATGTATTTGTAACGATGTAGCTATTTGGCATTAAAGAAGTCGTATCGACTTCAAACTATTAAGAAATCGTATAACATCAGTTTTATTTTGTTTGCTCTAATGAATATTAAGCTCATGAAGAAATTTGCATTGCTTGTGCTGGCATTTACCTGTTGTTGGGTGAGTAATCAGGCCCAATCTCCAGTATTAAAGCACGTAACCAGCAAGCCCCAATTCCAACAAAAAAATTATAAGTTTATAGAAAATAAAAACCAATGGCCTTCATCGGTATTGTACCGGGCAGCCATCCCCAGCGGGTTTATGTTTCTAAAAAAGGATGGTGTGCAATACACTTATTATGATTCTAAAGCAATAGGACGCCTTCATTTGGCTAACCCAGCTGCCTCCGTTGCCAGCGGGTTTAAGTTGGCAAAATCTGCCAGCAATATGATCAAGGCCCACGGCATAGAAGTTAAGTTTGTGGGAGCTAATCCGCAGGTAAAAATCCAACCCAAAGAGCCACTGACCGAGAAAATGAATTACTTTTTGGGAAACGACCCCAAGCAATGGGCTACTGATGTGCGCAGCTTTCATACTTTACATTACCAAGATATTTATGCCGCTATTGATTTAAAGTTTTACGAGCATCATCAGCATTTAAAATATGAGTTTATCGTAGCCCCCAATACCTCACCCAAAGCTATTAAAATGCAGTACAATGCGGTTGATGGGCTTTTTCTCAAAAATGGGAATTTGGTTGTATTAACGAGCTTGGGCGAAATCATCGAGAAGAAACCTTATTGTTACCAAATCATTAATGGAAAAAAGACAACAGTAAAGGCCAATTTCAAACTAGAGGGGAACCAAGTAAGTTTTGAGTTTCCCTATGGTTACAATCCGAACTTTGAACTAGTAATAGATCCAGAGTTAATTTTTTCCAGTTATTCAGGCTCTGTGGCCGATAACTGGGGCAATACCGCAGCATTTGACCTCAATGAGAATCTTTATGCTGGAGGAACCGCATTTGCCTCTAGGTTTCCAGTTACGCTGAGTGCTTTTCAGTTTGACTTTGGCGGAACTATAGATGTCGGAATCTTAAAATTTAGTAGCGATGGTACCCGTCTATTGTATGGAGCATATTTTGGGGGCAATGGCCCCGAAGTACCTCATAGTTTGGTGGTAAACAGTGCAGATGAACTCATTATTCTGGGAACTACGGGTTCTACCAATATGCCAACTACTGGTGGGGTGTTTGATGCAACTTTTAATGGTGGGTCTGTTACTGCTCCTCTGGGAGGGATGACTTTTTTGAATGGTAGTGATTTGTTTTTAGCCAAAATTAGCCCCAATGGAAACCAGTTGCGGGGAGCTACTTACATAGGAGGGTCTGACAATGACGGTTTGCATTTGTCTACTACCCGGATCAAAAATTATGGAGATAGCTATCGAGGAGATGTATTTGTAGATGGTAGCAACAATATTTATGTAGCTTCTACCACGCGTTCCAACGATTTTCCAGTGGTGAGTGCCCTACAAGCTACTTTTGCAGGAGAACAGGATGCCGTGATTATGAAAGTGTCTAATGATTTGAGCACGATGATGTGGAGTACCTACCTCGGAGGCGACGGATTTGATGGGGCTTATTCTATCAAAGTGTTCAAAGACAAAGAAGTGTTTGTAACTGGAGCTACTACCAGCATCGGATTGCCTACTTCCGCCGATGCTTTGAATCCAGCCGCCCTGGGATCAGATGATGGATTTGTGGCCCGCATTACCAATGATGGCAGCACCCTTGAAAAGTTTACCTACTTAGGAACCCCAAGCGCAGACCAAGGCTTTTTTGTAGACTTGGATACCAACAGCAATGTCTATGTTTTTGGACAAACCTTTGGTAACTATCCCGTGACTGCTGGAGTGTATTCCAACACCAACGCTCGTCAATTTATTCACAAAATGAGCCCCGATCTCAATCTTACCCTTTATTCTACGGTGATTGGCTCGGGGCGCTCAACTCCTGACATATCTCCCACGGCTTTTTTGGTCAACGATTGTGAGAATGTGTACATCACCGGATGGGGAGGAAACATCAACGTAGGGTATCAGCCACCGGGGTATTTTTCACCGCCTATGGCAGGGAGTAGTACCCTGGGAATGCCAGTAACTTTTGATGGCTTTCAACGAAATACGGATGGCTCAGATTTTTATATTGCCGTACTCTCTACCGATGCTCAGGATTTGGTCTATGGAACCTTTTTTGGCACCAGCCAATCTCGCGGAGAACATGTAGATGGGGGGACTTGTCGCTTTAGTAAACGAGGAGTGGTGTATCACTCAGTGTGTTCTTGTGGCGATGCTTCTTCGTTTCCTACTACTCCAGGTGCCTACTCAAGCGTAAACCGAAGCAGCATTGGAAACTGTAACAATGCCGCATTTAAATTTGATGTGGACATTCTCACGGCTGATTTTGATATTCAGGATTCGGTGCAAAACGATGTTACAGAAATATGTGCTCCTGCGACCATTACTTTTACCTATACTGGGCAAGGGGCCAGCACCTATGATTGGAGCATTGATGGAGGTGTCGGACAGATTGGGAACACTCGTTCAGTGGATTACCGTTTTGACCAGGACGGTCTGTTTACCATTACTTTAGTGGCTCAAAGCCCTCCCAGTTGCCTCAGAGTGGCTTCGGTCACAAAGACTTTTAGGGTTTATAAAAATAACCTGACGGTGAGCGATCGGCAAACCATTTGTAAAGGAGAACAGGTAAATCTGAGTGTAAGCTCTCAGAAACCAGTGGTGAGCTACCTGTGGAATCCAGGAAGCAATCTCAATGACAGTACTATAGCTAATCCAGTGGCTACCCCTGAGCAAAGCACTAATTATGTAGTGACGGTAAGAGATACCGATGGATGCGATACCAAGGCGACCATCCCCGTAGAGGTTTTGCAAATTCCTACCACCAATTTTTCGGCTACGGTATTGGCCGAATGTGGAATCAACCCTCGAGTAAAACTGACCGCAGATCCAGATACTTCGCTGACACAAACCTGGGATATGGGTAATGGAGAAACCTTTGAAGCCGGAAAGGATGTGGTGTATTATACCTATCCAGAATCGGGGCAATATACCATCCGATACGTCTCGAGCAATGGGTCTTGTACTCAGGTAGACTCTATAACGGTGACTATCTTTAACCAAGTAAATAGTCTGCCGAATGTGGTTACTCCGAATGATGACGGTAAAAACGATTTATTTGTGGTGCCGTTTACCAACCACCGTATTGCGGTGTACAATCGTTGGGGAAGGAAAATATTTGAACGGGACAACTACCAAAACGACTGGGGGGGAGAAGTAGAACCTGGCGTGTATTATTATGTGCTTACTTCGCCCGATGATGTAAAATGTAAAGGCTGGGTGAAGGTGGTGAAATAGCCTCTTTTGTGAATAATGAATATTGAATAACGAACGCCGAATATCGAAGGGTAAAACCTTGAAATTCGGCGTTTGTTTTTATGATAAGTGCTGATAAGTTTTTCTTGCCTTTATTTTTGTGAAAAAAGGCTAAGAAG
Source organism: Microscillaceae bacterium (assembly GCA_003483885.1). GTDB lineage: Bacteria > Bacteroidota > Bacteroidia > Cytophagales > Microscillaceae > Microscilla. The sequence goes on along the minus strand of DMXI01000630.1, from coordinate 19,743 downwards.
TGAGTATCAAACGATGAAACTTCCCCCTCGATATTCGGCGTTCAAGATTCATTATTCGATATTCAACTCGAACTTCTACATGTACTCCGCCATAATCAATTCAATATCAAATGGTGTGATGCCTTCTTCTGGGGTAAAAACCACCTCAGCTTCGTTACGATCGTTTTGATAGACCAATTCGCCTCGAGCCTGCGCATGGAGCATAAACAGGTCGTACAAATTAGGCTTTTTCAAGGTTGTCATAGCCTTACCCATCAACGTCATGCCGCCCATATTACCCTCTACATTGTTGTGCCAACGAGGGTTAGAGCGCAACGCCAAATCAGACCATACCACCTTGCGGGTGTGCAAATCCATAATCACAGGGATACAAATCCGAGTATCGGCGGTTACATCTACCTTGTCTTGCACCGTGCGAGCGTCAAATATTTCTCCTGATTGGGGGCTTTGGCGCATCATCCAACCTCCGTAGCATTCTGGCAAATCACAAAATGGCTGATAAGAGTACGAATAAATATTCATGACCACATAACGACCTCCATATTTGATAATAGAAGGAATATCTAAATCGATGAATTCGCAGGCACCCTGAGGAGCCGATACAATGTCGCCACTATGGGCAGCCCGATACCTAGCCGACTTTAGGTTGGTATATGAAATATGCTCCAGGTAGTTCCAGTTGCTATCATACATCACCGCCGAAAGGTCGATATCTACCGTACCCGTATGGCGACCGTTTAGTACGCCCTCTTTCCACCAAATGAAGAAGCGAATGGTATCGCCACCTTTAGGCATAGATACCTTAGAACCTCGCACAATGGTGCGCAAAGCCTTGCTGGCCGAACGTTGTGAGAAGGGAACCAAGTAGTTTTTCAGGCGTTCGTCAATGTATACCTTACCTAGTGGCTTCAATTCCTTGAATCTTTCCACCAACGCTGTTTCGCAAAGGTTGATTACTTGTAGGCAAGCTTCCACTGGAATTTCTGGGAGCTGGTTCGGAATAGCCTGTACCTTGGCTACATTGCCTTTTGGGAAAAAAGTACGCAACTCGCTAGAGTCATCTCTATGATTGAAATGTGCTCTTACTTGCAACAATACTGGGGTAGACACCTTGTGCACCACTTCGGCAAATTCTTGGGTAACATACTGCCATTCTTCGGTACTGGTGGCCATTCGTAGTAAATGGTCTAAACGGCGGGCAAATTCACCCGAACGATTTTTAAGCAATGCGGTCGCTTTGAAAATCTCTAAATTGGCCAAAGACTGCTCCACCTGACTATTGAAAGTATGAAAAGTTTGATCATTACGGATGACATCAAAAGCTTTATAAACTTTTGGAAAGCGCTTTTTGTATTCAAATGGGTGTAGTTTTTCGCCCAAACGAATCCAACGAGATTTATAGCGAAGCATATCTTCAGTGATGTTGCCTGCTTTTTCCAGTAAACCTACCAGTAGCTTTCGTTCGCCCCGTTTAAAGTTTCTAAAACGGGTAACTTCGGCTAAACTCACGTCTCCATCCGATAAAGACACTGCCAAACGTAATACATCAGTGGCGGTTTTATAGTAGTTTTTAAGCAACGCATCCGACTTGGAAGTATGCTTCAAGAGCAAACCAGTAACATAAGCCAGGTTTTCTTTCATAGGAATGGCCTCTGGCAACATTTGGGCTACATCGTCGCGGTATTGGCGTACTACCCAGTCGAGGTCTTCTTTGTCGGTAGCCGAAATAGATGCGTTGGCACTCATCAATTGGGTAAACATCAGCCGAAAATCGGCTTCGTCACCCAAGTCAATAATGCGTAGGTCTGTTTTTTCCAATAAAGGCTCTCGGGCTTCGGTTTCGTAAGCAGGCATATATTTACCTCTGGTAACATAGTGCAAAATAGCGTTGATGTATAGCTCCACTTCGCTGGCTTCCATCACTTGCTTAGGGAAGTTAGGATACATGGGCTTAAACTTTCGTTTGGCACCAGTCATTTCCTTGATGTCTTTGACCAATTGCTTGTAAAGCTGCTTAGCGGCTTCTTTAGAGAGGGTTTGTACTTGCGTGATGGCAGTTTGAGAAAGGGTATAGCCAAAAGCCTCTAGGTTTTTGAGAATGGTGGCCAGGTGGGTAGTTGGCAATTGATCGTTGCCTGTTTTAATGATGAGTTTACTTTTACGACGTAAATAGATAGTATTTTTCATAGTGTTGTATTGATATTTTCAATAAGTATTATCAAATCGTTGGCAGAGTGAACGCTCCCAACGCGCACTGTTCCGGTAACGGGTTAGGAGGTCAATTCATCCTGTGGAAGACCAGGGAAAGCAGAGGCGCTATCATTGCGTTTTCTTCGCAAGAAAACAGGGTTTTAGAAGGAAGCACACTCTATAGCCAATGATCTGATACAAAGAAAAAGAGGTAGTGCGCAGGGTTTTTGCGTAGTAGGAAAAGTTTCTGGAAAATAAATTTTGGATAGCACTTTTAGACGGCATAAAGTAGGGAATACTCTAAAGTTTACGAGTAAATTCTTTAATTAATAGCCCTGTATATGGATCAAAAATTCGATAACGACTTTCTTTCCTTTGCACGTTAAAATCAATTATTTTAATTGTTACTCCTGCCTTAAAATATGCTTCACTGGTTTTATTGCCAGATTCATCCCAGCTTTCGTAAACACACCCATCAACAGGAACCCCAGATTTATATGTTCCTCTATAACGCATCTGCCCGTTATCATACCATTCCTCGTATAAACCGTCTTTCTCATCATTAAGGTAAAATACGCGAGACCTTAGCTGCCCATTGTTGTGGTAAATTTCATAGAGCCCCTGTTTTATAAACTTAAAAAGGGTGCTATTAGGGCGTTGGATCGTTTGCTTTACCAAAGTATCCTTATGGTCTCCCCAATGCTGTAATAGATGATTGGTATGTAAGGGGTGTAATAAGTTGGCAACTTTTTCTAAGTCAAATTTAAAAGTTTGAGGTAGTTTTTGGGTAATGGTTATAACTGCCAAAGGAGGCATGATATTCAAATCACTGTAAGCCTGCAGTTTATGGTGGCCATCCAATACATAATTAGTCGATTCATAATCATTATCATCATCTAGCCTAAGTATAATTGCGAAGGGTCTTTTACCTGCTTTGATTTCAGTTTTGTATTGCTCTACTACCTGTGCTTCTATGAACTCTGAGGATTGTGTACCTATCAATAAATTTTTAAGGGGATAATAACCTCCAAGTCCTAAAGAATAAGCACGATGATTAAGATCAGGAGTTGAAATTAAATTTTCCTTGCTTTGAGTAAACTTATGTACTACAGAAGCTTGTTTTTCAGTTTTGTGCGCCTTTCTTTGTGTAAATTGCCAATAAATATCAGGCCTTGCAATTACTTCTTGGCTGGATTGAATACCGTCACCACGATGAAAAAATGATTTGGCTTCTGCGCTTGAAAATGAAAGTGAATAGTGTCCATTCTCGAATAGAGAGAATAAAGGAGAAAGCAACTTATACAGTTCAGGGAGCTGGTGGGTGTAATCTTGGTATACGTTCACTCGAATTTTATCATTAAGCTCCTGCTTTTTTTTAGTTGAAATAGGTAATTGATAAGAATACTTTGAAATAGTACCCTCATAGCTGTACCAATCGACTGCTATTGGCTCATAGAATTTGAAATAACAACCTACGTCGGCCATACCAATAGAAATAACTCCTAAACCATCATTTATAGTAAAATTCATCAGTATATATAGTTATGAAATGATAAACATTGATGCGAAAGAAGTGAGAGAGTACGCAGAGTTTTTACGTAGTGGAAAAGTTTCTGAAAATAAATTTTACAAAGGCTTTTTGTTATTAAAAATCGAGATGACTTCAATAAAAAAAGATCAAGGGAATTAGAGACGCTAGCGATCAAATAGTTTTCTCCGAGGAGAAAAGTATGTTAGAAGGAAGCACACTCTATAGCCTTGACCTGATGCAAATAAAAAGAATAAATTACGATTCTCCAATAATTTTTGCTCACCGTTAGGCTAGGTCATATTGATTGTGATTTATCCCAAAAACAATCCCATTGCCTCTAAAGATACAATTGATGAATGAATTCAGTCACAATCATGATTAATAATCCTGCCCAGTGATGGTAACCTGACACTGAGGCAAAAGCTGCTTAAAGAGTTTACGATAACGCAATAGTTTGACTTGGCCATCCAGATTGAGACGTTTCAGTTTTTGAAGACTGAATATGAGCTCAGGGAGCTTAGTCAGGCGATTGTATTGTATGTTCAAGCTTTCAAGTTTTTGTAACCGACCAATTTGCGATGGGAGTTCTTTTAGGCCATTATTCCAGGCATCCATAGATTTCAATTGGGTGAGTTGGCAAATTGATTCAGGGAATTTTCGGATTTGATTATTGTTTACCGCGATATTTTCCAGCTTTTTAAGGTTCCCAATTTCTACGGGAAGTGCTTGCAGTTGATTGTATGAAATGTAGAGATGGGTTAAATTTTGAAGTTGCCCTATTTCCGAAGGCAAGGCCTGGAATTGATTGTACGACAAATCGAGCGTCTTCAAGTTTTGTAATGCTCCCATTGATTGAGGCAAGGAGGTAATTTTATTATGCCTGAGAAAGAGTGCTTCAAGGCTTTTAGAAGTCGTCACCTTCGCTGGAAACACACTAAAACGATTACCATCCAGTATCAAACTTTTGAGATGTTTTAATTGCCCGATTTCTTTGGGGATGGTAGTAAGTTGATTATTAGCCAAATCTAATATTTCCAGTTTTTTAAGCTGGCCTATCTCTTTGGGCAAAGCAACAATATAATTTCCCCGTAAATTCAATCTTTTTAAGTTTTTAAACTGGGCGATGCTTTTGGGTAATGTCTTAATATACATCTTGGCGAGCTCCAGTTCTTCTACTTGCTCCGGGCTTGTCAGGGCGCTTTCTATAGTATGAAATTTTGTTTGGGGGGCTTCCGGTTTTTGAATGATTGGTGTAGGTTCTTTGAGCGGAAGCGAAGTTTCGGTAGAAGAAGCACTAAAAAAATTAAGTAAAATATAAGGAGACGCAAGGAATAACAGTCCACCCAAAACCTGATACATCAGTTTTCGGCCACTTTTGGGAATAGGAGGTGCCTTTGCGGGAGTTGTGGGTTTGGCAGGAGGGGGAGTAGCTTGACGAGTTTTTATTGTGGGTGTATTTGCCTGAATATTGACAATGGCCTCTTTTCTCGATGTTTCTAATAAAAGCCAGTATTGTTTCCAAAACTCTTGATTTTCAGTGCGTTCCTGGTCAAGGGTATTGTAGGCTTTATAGGTAGCCCATAGCTGATTTGCTTTGTTTTGTAGGTGGTGGGTGGATGGTTTTCCAGAAGTGTGGTTTGCTTGATTAGTCATATTATTTAATGTTAGGCTGCCTGTCATTTGATGAATAAGCTGTAAATAACCGTTATTGTTTGAGCATTCAAACATTGTTTTGCCTAATTTTTAGACATTTCGATATACTTTTTCCTTGGGATAAGATCCAAATATATATAATGAATGTTTGACAATTTTTTTATCTCTTTTGGTAAATCAATGATTTGATTTTGTCCTAACCACAGAGCACGTAATTTCGTAAGCTGGCCAATTTCTTTCGGTAGCATTGTGATCTGATTCTGAGTCAGGGATAAAGAAGTCAAATTTTTGAGATTTTTAATTGCTGTTGGCAAAGCTACTATTTGATTATAATCAGCACGAAGTTTCGTTAAATTGGTAAGCTGGCCAACTTCTTTGGGAAGAAACTTTATTTTATTGCTATTCAGGGAAAGTGTTTTCAACTGGATAAGTTTCCCGATTTCTTGGGGTAGTTCACTCATTGAGGTATGATGTATAGCGAGTTTTTCCAAGTTTTTCAGTTTGCCAATTTCTTTGGGTAAAGTGCTTAGTGGAGCGTCGTTTATATTCAACTCTTTTAAGTTTTGCAACTGGCCAATTTCTTTAGGTAAGGCGCTTATCTGAGTTTGTAATAAAGCGAGGTTTTCAAGGTTATGAAGCTGGCTAATTTCTTTGGGAAGTGTGGAAAAGCTGGTATTATTTAAAATCAATTGCTTGAGATTCGTGAATTGCTTGATATCGGGAGGCAGTGCATTCAGATTGCTTTGGCTCAAATACAGATATTTTACCTGAAGCGGGTTTTTAATGGCATCTTCCCATTGATTAAAACGCTCACTCTGATTTGTCTGCGCAATAGTAGTAGCAGGGGAAGAATCAAAATATCGGATAATCATGAAAAAGATCGAGATACACACGATGGCTCCCGCAATAGCCAAGGCCACCGCTTGTATAGACACTCTGAATGAAGCATCCTGGGAGGCAGAGGAAGTAGCTTGAGTATTTGCAGGATGAGCGAGCGACTGAATCCTGGTATGGGTACACATTTGAGCCTCTTGCAGCAGGTGAAAATATTTACCCCAAAAGCTGGCGTTGTCCTTCAGTACCTTGTTGGGTGTTTCGCTGTTTGTTTCGCTGGCTTGGTAAGTGGCCCAAAGTTGGTTTGCCTGTTGTTGTAGTTTATCTACAGAGGATTGATCCAAAGTATTTTTCTGCTTGTGGGCCATTTTGCTTGGGGTTGTTTTTTTGATTGACTAGGTATGAACATCTATACGTAATGAAGGAGGCTTCTTGTGCGATTTATGGGTAAATTTTCACGAAACATTTGAAATTTACCGCTAAAAATACCATAAATAAAACCTTTGCTTTACTATTGTGTTTGTATTGTTACGATACACTATTTTTACGGAAGAAACATACATTATGACCGAAGAAAACAACGAAGAATTTCACAATCCCATAGACAAAGACAAAGTAGCCGAAAAGCCGGGATTGTTGCCTTATGCACACACTGTAGGGGGCGTAAAAATAGAACCTGATACCGAAGACCAGATCAAGGGACAGGCCATTACGGCCATGAACCAGCAAACCGATCGGCAATTGCAAATGATTCAACGGCAAGCCGAACTATTGGCTAAGCAAGCCAAAGAAATCCAGGAAAGAGTAGAAATATCGAAGTTTGTATATGGAGCAGAGATGGGGTTTACTCCCGTAATTGGCAAAATGTATTATTTGTACCAACGCAAAAATGAAAACTATCTCTTATCTATGGTTTCTCCCATAGAGTGGGGGGTAATTCCTTACAAAGAGTTTATTGCCAAAGTAAGACTGGTAGGTGACCACACCTGGGAGGTGATGGAAACTCCGAAGTGACAGAAGATAAATTACTAAAAATACACAGGCGGGAAGAGCAATCTATCCCGCTTTTTTGTTGCTCGTAAATTTAATAATTTCCTGTATTTTGAATAGAACTAGTATTTTCTGTTGAACTAATGTAAATATTTGCGGTTTTTTTGTAAATTTTTTTTGTTTCATCTTTTTCAAATTTTGCGTTCACAAGCCCCTTTTTTTGTTCAATGAATGCCCTCCTCGCTTTCATCTTGCCTAAAGCTTAGTTACTCCTTGTGAGTCAAATTTTGTACTCCTTTTAGATTGGCCAACCTATCATGATTTTGTTCATTTTTTTGCTAAAAAAGGTTCTACAAAACCCCAAATAATGTATTTGAAAGCCCCTTAAACAAGCGTGTTTTTTTTGGCAAAAATCAAAATTTACAGTATTATTTTTCATAATTTAATTTACACAAACAATAATATTATGATAAATGTACTCTGGCTTCAGGGGGGCGCATGCAGTGGAAACACGATGTCCTTTCTGAATGCCGAAGAACCAACCGTAGTAGAATTGATTACTGATTTTGGGCTGAATATTTTGTGGCATCCCACCACCGGCCAACAAATCGGTAAGCAAGTTCAAGACCTGCTCCACGATATACTCGAAGGTCGCACTAAATTGGACATTCTAGTATACGAAGGATCGCTTATTCAGGGGCCCAATGGTACGGGTACCATGAACTATTTTGCCGACCGCCCCATGATGGATTGGGTAAAAGAACTGGCCGCCGTGACTCAATTTACGGTAGCCATTGGCGATTGCGCTACCTGGGGAGGGATCCCGGCAGTACCGCCTAACCCTAGTGAATCTACCGGATTGCAATTTCACAGAAAAGACAAAGGTGGATTTTTAGGGGCCAATTACAAATCTAAAGGAGGCTTGCCTGTGATCAACATTCCTGGTTGTCCAGCGCACCCTGACTGGATTTCGCAAGTATTGGTGGCTATTGCTGTAGGTAGGGTAGGCGATGTATTGCTGGATGACTATCACCGTCCCAAAACTTTCTTTACCGACTTTGTGCAAAGTGGTTGTACCAATGTAGTCAATTTTGCCCAAAAGGTAGATGGTGGCTTTGGTACCCGGGGAGGCTGTTTGTACTATGAGGTAGGCTGTAGAGGACCAATGACTAGGGCTAGCTGTAACAACATTTTGTGGAACCGACAATCTAGTAAAACCCGCGCTAATCACCCTTGCCTGGGTTGTACAGAGCCTGGTTTTCCACACAATGACCTCCAAAAAGGGAGTGTATTTAAAACGATGAAGTATTTGGGGGTATTTCCAAAAGAGGTGCCTACTGGTCGCAATAAGTTGGCTTATTATATGGAAGCTGGATTCCAGAAAATGATGCCTACCAACAAGCGAGTAAAAGAAACTTCTAAGTAAAAAATTATTAAAGATTGATTGTTTGTGTACAAAACATAAAAAGGTAAGGCTTTATGATTTGAAATGATCGATCTGATAACAAAACACAAAAGAAAATGTCTGTAACAGAATTAAATATTTCCCCGGTAGGCAGGGTAGAGGGTGATCTGGACGTAAAGGTATACATTGACAATGGAAAGGTGACCCGAGCACATACTCAGGCAGCCATGTTCCGTGGCTTTGAGCGGATCATGCAAGGCAAAGACCCCCAATCCGGACTCATTGTTACGCCTCGTATTTGTGGGATTTGTGGAGGTTCGCATCTGTACTGTGCTTCTTCGGCGCTCGATACGGCTTGGGGTACGCAACTACCTCCCAATGCTTTATTGCTGAGAGCCATTGGTCAGGCTACCGAAACAATCCAAAGTATTCCAAGGTGGTTTTATGCCATTTTTGCGACAGATTTGGCTAATAAAAAATTTGCCAATAAGCCTTTGTATCAAGAGGTTGTAAAGCGATGGGCTGCGTATGTAGGCGAAACCTTCCAAAAAGGAGTAACCGCCAGTGGTTTGCCGGTACAAGTGTATGCGTTGTTTGGTGGGCAGTGGCCTCATTCGAGCTACATGGTGCCTGGTGGAGTAATGTGTGCACCTACGTTGAAAGACGTAACCCGAGCGCACGCCATTATGACTCAGTTCAAAAACGAGTGGCTAGAGTCTATTTGGTTAGGTTGTTCTATTGAGCGTTATCTCGAGATCAAAACCTGGGACGACATGCTGGCTTGGGTAGAAGAAAACGAGTCTCAACGAAATAGCGACTTGGGATTATTGATCAGAGCTTCACTGGAGTTTGGTTTAGACAAGTTTGGCCAGGGAGTAGGCAAATACTTAGCCTATGGTACTTATTTGCATAAAGATCATTATCAAAACCCAACAATCGAGGGACGAAACAAGGCCTTGATTAGCTCTAGTGGTTTTTATGATGGCACCAACTGGCACGAGTTTGATCACCTCAAGGTAAGCGAACACGTGAAGCATTCTTGGTACGACAACCAAGCCGACGGATTGCATCCTTGGGATGAACCAATTCCAACGCCTATGAAGTCTACCACTTTGGAGCACACCAATTTCAACGATGCATATAGTTGGTCTAAAGCCCCTCGTTATGATGGATACGCCGTAGAAGCAGGACCCATTGCCCGGGTAATTATGAATGCCAACCCTAACAATCTGGATCACCAAATCAAAGATCCGTTGTTTGGTGACATTATTACCAAGCTAGGACCAAGTGTGTTTACCCGCGTATTGGCCAGAGTACACGAAGCTCCTCGCTTGTATACCTTGATCGATAAGTGGTTGTCTGAAATTGATTTGGATGGTGAATTCTACATCAAACCCACTGAACGTGATGGCAAAGGCTTTGGGGCCACCGAGGCGGCAAGAGGCTCTTTGGCTCACTGGATTGAAATAGAAAACGGGGTAATTAAAAACTATCAGGTGATGGCTCCAACAACTTGGAACGTAGGACCAAACGATGGTAACGATAACCCTGGACCAATCGAGGCGGCATTAGAAGGCATCGATATCGAGGATCCCGAAGATCCGGTAGAAGTAGGTTTGGTAGCCCGTTCATTTGACTCGTGTCTGGTGTGTACAGTACATGCGCACGACGAAAAAACCGGAAAAGAACTCTCTAAGTTTAAGCTGTAAATATCTCGATTATTAATTGTTAATGATTGATTATGAATGACTTAGTTAATAATTAAACATCAATAATCAATAATTAAAATTTTCCCCAGAACTATTTATACATGAAAACAGCGATAATGGGTTTTGGAAACCCAGTGAGAAGTGACGATGCGGCAGGAGTGTACGTGATCGATGAGTTGAAAAAAATCATTGGCGACAATGAGCAAATCAGTTTGTTTGACATGGGCACCGCTGCTTTTGAGGTACTATTTAAGCTCAAAGGGCACCAACGCATTATTTTAGTAGATGCAGTGGTCAATACCGAAGAGCCTATCGGTACTCTTTATAAGGTTCCGGCAGCAGAAATTATGCGTACTCCCGAAGATAACCCAATGGTGTTTTTGCATCATATCAAATGGGATCAGGCTTTGTCATATGCCAAAAAAATTCTTCAGGACGAATACCCCGAAGATATCCAGGTGTATTTGATTGCGATCGAAAACACCCGTTTGGAAATTGATATGAGCGAGGAAGTACGCCAAGCCGGAGATAAAGTGGTTCAGCACATCCTGGAGGATATTAAAGTAAAGCCAATTGCATGAATCAACAAATCTTGTTAAAATCTTGCCATGTAATATTACCTTATGAGTTAGTTAAACAAATATTTGGGTCTGTGAGTTACGCTTATGTAAGTTATGTCTCCACCAATCAAACACTGTTGATTACCCCAGTAACAAGCGAATGGTTTGCAAAAATGCACCAACCTACGCAGTTTTTACTAAAAGACCGAAACCTACAAGGTGACAAGTCTATAGCAGTACGGGAAATATTCATCGATAATGACTTGAATGAAACCGACAGAAGCTTACTTTATGAAATTGTAACGAACACAAATTTGATTAAGATAAGCATCTCATGGCCCACCGATTCAACTACTCTCCGGCAAATGAAAAATTAGGCAACGAACAAGATTTGACATTTTTACAAGAAAGTGCATGGCTGCACAATACTGAAGTATCCTACCACATCACGAAATATCGTGGTAGATGGCATGTAACCATTCTCTATATCGCAGTGAATGACCCGCTCACCTTTAGGTGTAACGAAATGGGCGATTATCATTCGGAGCGAAAAGCGAAGATTTATGCCAATTGTTTCCAACAAGGGATCAGGAAAGACCCCAGGGGAAACCTAACTAAAGACTTGAATGTATTACGCATATGTAATAACTGATGAAAAAGCATTAATTGAAGCCTGCATAGCTACTGCGGATTCTCTCTCTGAAGTAGTAGGTGTTTTAACCCCACAGGACAATGTACCGGATACCAGCCTACCTCAGATTTGGGTGATCGACCGTTACATTTCCTGTCCCCTAGACTGGCAAGATGCTGCCCCTCCTTATGTTTTGCCTCAGCTCAACTTTTCTCCTGAATATTTACTGGCGCTGGTATTTTTTAAGCTAGACAATCACGCCGTCGCGTTTCAGTACATTTCAGAAAACGAGCCGCTTTTTCAGCACCTTACCTTAATGGCTCACCTCCAGCAGACCTATGGGCTCACTTCTTTGATGACCAAGGTAGCAGAGTCATTTCCTCACAATTGGGCCATTGTACATCACTATGGGTCCATTGTTCCGCCAGTAGATTTTGCAACGGTCAAAAACTACTACCAACAAGCATTGATTAATATTGAAGATGCCGAAATACAAGCATTTACCGCAAAGCATTATGCCAATTTATTGATGGATGTGCATCAGGAGGCTGAAGCAGAAGCCCTGTTGGCGCGTATTTTAAATCTTAAATCCATCAGTAAAAAAGCCCGTTACTCCGTTCAAAGCCTATTGAGTCAGATTCTCATGACCAAGGTATCGGTGCCCTACGATAATGTGCTGATGAAGCAAATAACCAGGATGCAGCAGGACTGCATTCGTTTTTTTGAGAAAATTGGTTGGAAGGTCAACGCTGCTTTATTATTGATTGATGCCTCAGAAGTGGCTAACATGGCACAATCGTATGCGGAGTCACTCAAATTCATCAATCGAGCCATTCAATATTTCAAAAGTGAAGAAATCCCCGCCTTCATCGGAGAGGCATTATTTCGTAAGGCTACTTTGTTGTATACCTGGTCAAAAAATGGAAGCCCTCAGTATTACAAATCAGCCATCAATGCTTTTCAGGATGCCCTGAAGGTTTTCAAAAAAGAAACCTATCCTCAAAAGTTTGCCGATATCCACCATAATCTAGGAGTACTATATGCAGAAATTCCGGTAGCAGATGCCGAACAAGCCATTTGGGCGGCATTTTCAGCATCTTCGTTTCAACAAGCCCTGGAATATTATGATAAGACCAACTTCCCTTATCAATACGCCATGGTATGTAGCAATTATGCCATTGCTTTGATGAACTTTCCCCCGGCCAAACTGCACGACAATTACCAAAAAGCCGCCGATTTGTTTGAAGAAGCGCTGCACATCCGAGCTGCCGATCATTATCCATTTGAGCGTGCCCTTACCCTGGCCAACCAGCTAGAGTTGTATTGGCTTACTCACAACGAAAATGAAGCAGCTGCCCAACAAAAATATCAGGAAATGATTGACAAGGCGCAGGAAATCAGACAGTTGGTTACTGATAATACATTACTAGAACAAGCCAATATTCACCTTGAGCAATTAGATAAATTGAAACCAGTACTAAACACTTATTAAGCCCATGCACGAAGTATCTATAGTCAGTAGTATTGTAAGAACCCTGGAGCTAGAGTTTGAAGAAGCCAAGCTGGAACGGATGAAGGCCATCCATTTGAAGGTGGGAATTTTATCTAATATTGAGCCTCGCTTGTTATACAACGCCTATCAGGCCTATAACCACCCTGGCTCTAAATACCATCAGGTAGCCCTCAACATAGAGTCGGTACCCATCAGTATTTCGTGTGACTTTTGTGGCCATGTAACTGAAGTACAACAGTACAAGTTTAGTTGTGAAAACTGTGGAAGACCCAGCAAAAATATCTTAACCGGAGAAGAAATGCTGATTCATAAAGTGGAGTTTGAAGATTAACTAGACGATAGTCCATAGTCAACAGTATTACGCTTTGTTTGAAGGTGTCATTAGAGCAAAAATTAGTAGATAAGAGCAAGCCAATGCGTATGAAGCCTGAGTTATGGATTGGTTACCAAAAATTACCTGAGGCGGTGAAAAGAATGTTTTTCATTTTTGCAAATATGATAATAAAATAGTTAATGATGAATTAGCGAGGCATTATAGAACTATAAACTAGTGCGTCACGCCATTTTTAATTCAAAACGGTGGACTATGGACTATCGACCGTGGACTAAAAGACTAAAAACTAAAAAACTAAAAAAAGAAAATACCATGAGTATCAATAAATCAAACAAAGCTGCCCGAGGGACGGTGCAGTGCGAAAATACCAACCTAAACCTGCTAAAGGCCAACGATTTTGTGGCAGAGATTATTCGTAAGGAAATGGCCAAGACCAATACCTTACTTATTAATATCACCTCTTCGGCGGGGAGCGGCAAAACCACTTTGATGCAAAAAACGGCCGAAAAACTCAAAGACAAAATTAACCTGGCCGTGATGGTAGGGGATATTGACACCGAACGTGATGCAGATCGTATTCGCGAAACAGGCATTCAGGCACTGCAAATTGTAACCAGAGGTATTTGCCATCTGGAGGCCCAAATGGTACACCAGGTGCTAGACCAATTTGACCTGGAAAATATTGATGTGCTATTCATCGAAAACGTGGGCAATTTGGTATGCCCGTCTTCTTTTGATCTGGGGGAGGATTACCGGGTAACCTTGATGGCAACTACTGAAGGCGATGACAAGCCCAAAAAGTACCCCAAGATGTTCTTGACTTCGGATTTGATGCTGGTATCCAAGGCTGACTTGCTACCCTATTTGCCTTTTTCGGTAGAAGCTGTTACCAAAGATGCCTTGGAGATCAATCATGAGCTGGATGTATTGCAGATTTCGGCCTTAAAAGACGAAGGCATTGATGAGTGGTGTGAGTGGTTACTAGACAAAATGGAACAAAAACAGCAAGGCCAATCAATGATGGCGAATGTATAAACTTTTTAATGAGACCTTCAGACCTGACAGGTTTTCAAAACCTGTCAGGTCTAAGTATTGATTTTTTATGCAAAAAACCTTTCAAATACAGATTTCTGGTCGAGTACAAGGCGTAGGCTTTCGCCCCTTTGTGTTTACTTTAGCTCAACAGCATACCCTTTCGGGCGTGATTTACAACAATGAGCAAGGAGTAATCATCAAGGTGAATGCGACACCTGCGCAGGTGTGCGATTTTGTGGAAGAGTTGCTGCTAAATCCTCCGCCAGTAGCGCGGATTTTGCGCCATCAAGTAACCGAAATCGCTCCCCAGAATTTTGAAGGTTTTCGTATAGTAGCTTCTGCCAAAAACAGCCAAATCAACTTACCTTTAACGCCTGATTTTGCAATTTGTCCAGACTGCCAAACCGAATTGACCGATCCAGAGAATCGTCGCTTTCATTATCCTTTTATTACCTGTGTCAACTGTGGACCGCGCTATGCGATTACCCAACAGTTTCCGTTTGAGCGCGACCATACTTCGGTGGTGGAGTTTCCGATGTGTACTACTTGTGAAAGCGAATATACCACACCGGAAAACCGAAGGTTTCACGCTCAAACTAATTCCTGTCCTGAATGTGGGGTTCAAATCAGGCTAAAAAATAATGCAGGAGAAATATTAGCCAGTGAGGCTACCGAAGTTTTTACTCTGGCATCCCAAGCCATTCGGCAAGGACAAATCGTGGCCATCAAGAATACCTCAGGTTATATTTTGGCTTGTGATGCTACCAACGTTGCGGCAGTGCAACAACTAAGAGTAAAAAAACAGCGTCCTACCAAACCTTTGGCCTTGTTATGCAAAAACTTGACTCAGGCTCAAAAATACGCTCATCTTACTCAAAAAGAGACCAAGGCGTTGACATCTACCGTGGCTCCAATTATAATTGCTGCGGCCAAAGCTCAAACCAACCTGGCCACTACAGCCATTGCCCCTGGTTTACGCGAAATAGGTGTAATGCTGCCTTCCTCGGGTATTTTTGTATTGCTCATGCAGCACTTAGACTTCCCTATAGTAGCCACTAGTGGCAATATACATGGGTCTCCAATACTGAGCGAAGAAACCCAGGTGCAGGAGGCATTGAGCGAGGTAGCCGATTTGTTTATTCATCATAATCTTGAAGTACAGTTTCCGCAAGATGATTCTGTGGTGAAATATGCACCCAAGTCGCAAAGGAAAATTGTGTTGCGCCGATCTCGGGGAATGGCGCCTAACTATTTGCCTTATCAAAAAATGAAGCCAACCGGCCCCGCACAAGTACTGGCTATGGGAAGCCACCTCAAGAGTACTTTTGCCTTATTACCCAATGAACATTTATACATAAGCCAATACTTTGGCAACTTACAAAACTACGAAGTAAGTGCGCGATATGCCCGGATGTTACAAAGCTACATTCAGTTGTTTGACGCAAAACCGTCTATTATTCTAACTGATATGCATCTGGGCTATCAAAGTACAATTATAGGACAGGAGTTAAGTGCCACCTGGGGAAGCAAATTATACCCAGTTCAACATCACCAAGCCCACTTTGCGGCAGTATTAGCCGAGCATCACTTGTTTGACGATCAAGTGCTGGGTGTAGTTTGGGACGGTACCGGACTAGGGGATGACCAGGCCATTTGGGGAGGAGAATTTTTTGGTTATGCTTCTCATAAAATAGAACGTATCGCTCATTTGGAATACTTTGACTGGCTGGCCGCGGATAAAATGGCTGCTGAGCCTCGCTTGTCGCTGCTGAGTTTAGCTTCTGATCAAATGAGTGAACAAGTACAAGCCAAATTTAGCCCCCTAGAGTGGAAAGTTTATCAAAATCGCTTGAGCAAAAGCACCCAAAAGACATCCTCTATGGGACGTTTGTTTGATGCAGTAGCGGCATTGTTGATCGATGCTGATTTTAATGCTTTTGAGGGAGAAGCAGCTATGTTATTGGAAGCTCAGGCACAGGGCTACGACCCTGACCAACTCTTGGACTATTTAGCGGGTGAAACCTATACAAATTTGCCTGCAAAATTATTATTAGAACGGATTTACGAAGCCAAAAAACAGCAAGTACCTATACGACAAATTGCCGCAAACTTTATCTATACTTTGGTGGAGAGCATTCGCCAAATAGCTCAAAAGGCTCATCTGGAGCACATTGCTTTTAGTGGAGGTGTGTTCCAGAATGCGCTTTTGGTAGACATGATAGAAACTTACCTAAGTCAAGATTTTTCATTGTATTTCCATAGTGCCTTTGCGCCCAATGATGAAAATATTGCTTTTGGGCAGTTGATGTACTATCAGCATATTATAGATAAGGAAAATCAACCACCGCAATATTTTAGTGATCAAAAAGAGTCTCTATTAGAAAAATTGTAAACCAATAAATTAGAAATCAAAAAATGTGTTTAGCAATACCAGGAAAAATCAAAAGTATAGAATCGCAGTATGATGGGTTGGTACGTATGGCCAAGGTCTCGTTTGGAGGCATTGTCAAAGAAGCCAGCCTCGAAATGTTACCCAATGCTGAAGTGGGCCACTATGTGCTGGTGCACGTAGGGGTAGCCATTAGCATAGTCAACGAAGAAGAAGCCCAAAACACTTTCAAATACCTGGAAGAGATTGGCGAAATAGAAGAGTTGGAAGAACTGAAAGATTATTTACCTCGACAGGAGGATTCCAAAGGTTAATAATAAATATGAAAAGCACTGGTATCTAGAGTACCAGGATTAATTGAGTGACGAACCAGAAACCAGCGTGTAGATTTACCATTAGTAAGCACTCAGTTTAGGATAGGCCATTTTTTAAACATTAGTTTACCAAGAGAAAATCTAGCACATCATGAAGTATATGAACGAATACCGAGACCCGGAGCTCGCGAAAAAATATATAGAAGAGATCAGAAAAACCGTTACCCAGCCTTGGTCTATTATGGAGGTATGTGGCGGACAAACCCATAGCCTGGTAAAAAACGGCATTTTGGACATGTTGCCCGACGAAGTCACGATGATTCATGGACCGGGGTGTCCGGTATGTGTTACTCCTCTTAACCTCATAGATAAAGCGGTGCATCTGGCACTAGACAAAAATGTAATTCTTTGTTCTTTTGGCGACATGTTACGGGTGCCGGGTTCGTCTAAAAGCTTATTGGAAGCCAAAGCCGAAGGAGCCGACATTCGCATACTTTATTCGCCGCTAGAGGCGGTAAAAATTGCGGAAGAAAACCCTGATCGGGAAGTCGTGTTTTTTGCGGTGGGCTTTGAAACTACTGCGCCTGCCAATGCTCTTTCGGTAGTACATGCCAAGCGAAAAGGCTTGACTAATTATTCTATTCTGGCCTCCCATGTATTGGTTCCTCCTGCTATGGAAGCCGTGATTGCTGATGAAGCCAGCAAAATTGACGGATTTCTAGCAGCAGGCCATGTGTGCACCATTATGGGCAGTAGCGAGTACCATCCATTGTCTAAAAAATACAATACACCTATTGTCATTACCGGTTTTGAGCCTCTCGATATTTTACAAGGAATTTTGATGGTAGTGCGCCAACTAGAAAATAATTATGCCTTGGTAGAAAACCAATATTCCCGCATTGTAAATGATGCCGGCAATGTACACGCCCAAAACACTATTTTTGAAGTATTCGAGATTCAAGACCGTACTTGGCGAGGCATTGGGGTGATTCCGGCCAGTGGCTACGAAGTAACCTCGGAATATGAAGCTTATGATGCCAACAAAAAGTTTGCAGTCAACATTGGTAAAGCTTGCGAAAACGCAGATTGCATTTCGGGTGATATTATGAAAGGTATCAAAAAGCCCTTCCAATGTTCACAATTTGGCAAAGCCTGCACTCCCGAAAATCCGCTAGGTGCGCCTATGGTAAGTAGCGAAGGTGCCTGTGCTGCCTACTATCATTTTGCTGGGGTTGAAAATGCCTAAAAACACCGATACTTTTCGCTACTCATTAAGAAAAAAATAAGAATATCGCTTGACCAATGCTGAATAATGAAGGTTAGAAAGAATGCAGATATACAGTTGTAATTTTTACTCCTTCATCATTCGATGTTCCTGATTCATTATTCGATATTCCATCCATTAAAAAGATTTTAATACATGACTACCACTACCCAATCTTTAAAAATGCAACTCCAATGCCCGATGCCCAAGCTCGACTTTGAGGTGATTACGCTGGGCCATGGCAGCGGAGGAACTTTGACCAACAAATTGCTCGATAGTGGAGTGTTTGACCTCCTCAACAACGATATTCTGGAAGAACGCCACGATGGGGCTTTTTTGAACCTTACCGGGAAAACCGCTTTCTCTACCGATAGCTTTATTGTTTCGCCTGTGTTTTTTCCAGGAGGAAACATCGGCGAACTGGCCGTAAATGGCACCGTGAACGACTTGGCCATGTGTGGAGCGGTACCTCAATACTTATCGCTGAGTTTTATCATCGAGGAGGGCCTCAAAATGACTGAGTTTTGGGAAATTTTGGTAGCCATTAAGCTGGCCAGCGAGCGTGCTGGGGTCAAAATAGTGACTGGCGACACCAAGGTAGTAGAAAAAGGCAAAGGTGATAAGATATTTATCAATACTTCAGGCGTGGGGCAAGTACATGCCCAAGCCAATATTGGCAAGCGCAATATTCAGGAAGGTGACCAAATCGTGGTAAGTGGCAATTTGGCTGCCCATGGCATGGCCATTATGTCGGTACGCGAGGGGCTAGAGTTTGAAACCCAAATCGTGAGCGATACCACCAACCTGAACCATACCATTATCACCTTGATAGAACAGTTTGGTTCACAAATCCATTGGCTCACTGATCCTACTCGGGGAGGAATAGCTACCGTGCTAAAAGAGATAGCGGTAGAAACCAACATTGGGATAGATTTAGCGCAGAAAAATATCCCAATCGATTCCCAAGTAGCGAGTGCTTGCGAATTGCTGGGGCTTGACCCACTGTACGTGGCCAACGAAGGCTTGTTTATTGCCTTTGTGGCCCCCGAAATAGCCGATGAATTTGTACAAAAGCTACGCACGCTTGACCAGGGCCAACACGCCCAATGCATTGGGCAGGTAGTTGTCAACCACCCCAAACAAGTCATCCTTGAAAGTGCCATTGGTGGCAAAAGAGTAGTGAATATGTTGCCTGGAGAACAATTACCTCGCATTTGTTAAGACTGACCTTGGGTAATAATTATATTCAAATGAGTAATGAAAATACTTGTTGGATATTTTAGGTGTTGGTTTTCCGCCTTAGTTTGTAGGCGTTAAGAATCGGTAGAACGGAGTAGTCCCGAAGGGAAACTGCTCACTGTTTGAGCCGTTAGGCGAGTTTGAGCAGTTTA
>DMXI01000219.1 GCA_003483885.1 Microscillaceae bacterium | reverse complement strand
AATGGTGGAAATGCACCCCCAAAAGATTGCTTCAGAATTGTGGATTTAAGACAATATTATATTCCAAATTTCCCTTCCACAATTCTTCGCAAATAACAGCCTATTGTCTTAAATCCACAATTCTGAAGCAATCTTTTGGGGCTGCATTTCCACAATTTTTCAAAGTTGTCATCAGTACGATAGGAAGGATCAACTTTTACAACAGCAGGTGCTGGGTTCTGAGATGATTCTTCCTGCGTCAGAATGACAAGGTTACTCGTGAAGGAAATAGTATTGGGTTACTGATCACCAGAAAGCTACACATGATTAGACATAAGGTTCAAATGTAGTAGCAGTGGCCTATGGCCAAAGACCAAAAGCTAAGTATACCTTACAAGGCACCCAATTGCTTTAAATGAGCATATACCTTATGCACAGGCAAGCCAACTACATTGTAATAATCCCCTTCTATGCGTTCAATGCCTACCATTCCTATCCATTCCTGAATACCATAAGCACCTGCTTTGTCAAAAGGTTGGTAATGGTCAATATAATAATCTATTTCTGCCGCAGACAACGCTTTGAATACTACAGAAGTTGTTTCATCAAAGGTTTGTAAGCCTTCATTAGTCAATATACACACCCCAGTAATTACTAAATGGGTGCTTCCTGACAAAGCCTGTAACATTGCTTGAGCTTCCTTTTTATCCGCAGGTTTGGCCAATATTTCATTGCCTAAAATCACTACGGTATCAGCAGTAATCACCAATGCTTGCTCGTTTACCTTTCCAGATTTTATTTCTTCAGCAAAAGCTTCAGCCTTGGCTTTAGCAATGTAAGTAGCTACCTCTCGTGCTGGCAAATCAGCCGGGAAAGTTTCATCAATCGGTTTGGTTTTCACCTGAAAATCAACGCCTAACGAGGCCAATAGCTCTTTACGGCGAGGCGATCCCGAAGCCAGGATAATTTGAGTCATAATTGATATTTTTTGTCACAAAAAAGCCAATGACCAGTATCCTATAGATTCTAATCATTGGCTATATTCAGTAATTACACGATTATTTACGATTAAACTTTCTCAGTTTTATTTCGGTAAGCTTTCGTTTGGTATCCAAGGCAAAATCACCTTTCATCATCCAGTCGTAGTACCCATGCTCTCGCTCGAGTACCCACTCTACTGGCTTTCCTTTAAATTTTCCAAAATTAAATACTTCCTGGCCTTTATCGTTGAATACCATTCGTCCGGCAAAGTCTACAATTTTGTCATTGGTCAACTCGTGTAGTTTGTTCATATCGTTATGAATCGGCACAAAAGGATTCCCTTCTTTGTCTTTGATCTCTCTACCCTCGTAATGATGGATTTGCGCATTGAGTACCTCCAGCGTAGCCATTGTATCGGCTTCGGCAGTGTGGGCATCTTCCAGGCTCTTATCACAATAAAACTTATAAGCCGCGGTAAGCGTACGAGGTTCCATCATAAAAAATATCTTCTGAGCGTCTACCAGTTTACGATTATTCACCGAAAAATCTACCCCTACCCGTAAAAATTCTTCTACCAATACAGGTACATCAAAACGAATAATATTATAGCCGGCCAAGTCGCATCCTTCTAGAAATTTTACCAGATTTTTGGCAATGCTTTTAAAAGTTGGCGCGTCTTTTACGTGCTCGTCATAAATCCCATGCACCAAGCTAGATTCTATAGGAATGGGCATTTCTGGGTTTATCTTTTTTACATCTTTCTCAATTTCACCGTTGGGTAGTGCCTTGATAAAGGCCCACTCTACAATTCGGTCTTTTGCTATATTGGTGCCCGTGGTTTCTAAATCAAAAAAAACCAACGGATTTTTAAGGTTGAGCGTATGTCGCATAATGTCAGCTTTCCTAAGTCAATTGCTTAGGTGTTTTAAGGCTTAAATATTTTAAATTTCCGATTATAAACTATAAAGTCGTCTTGACTTCTATTCCTTATTGTTTCACTTTTCCGATCATCTCATTGGCCAACTGAGGCAAATCAAGATTGTCAAAGTTTCCTGAGCTCATCATAAGCAGATTGGTTGCTTCCCAGTTTTGTTCATATAGGAAATCCACCATTTGAGATGCCTCATCAAATACGTGGAGTCCATCTTTGGCAAAGGCTTCTTTTACTTCGTCTACCGTAATCGGGTCCAGTTTTTTAAGCGCAATAGCAGCTGGATTAAAATACACTATTGCTACATCTGCCGAATTTAGAACTCCTTGATATTGAGTCAAAAATGTTTTATTCAAACTACTAAATGTGTGTAGCTCTAGACAAGCAACTAAGCGGCGATCCTCAAACTGCTGTTTTACTGCTTGGGTAGTAGCCAATACCTTGGATGGCGCGTGAGCAAAATCTTTGAAAACGGCATTTTGGTCAGTTGCTACTACTTTTTCCAATCGCCGGGCAGCTCCTTTAAACGAACCAATAGCTTCGTAAAATTCTTGATCTCCAATGGATAATTGGCTACAGACCATTTTAGCTGCTAATAAGTTTTTCATATTGTGTTCACCCATGATTGGTACTGGTATCTCCTCGCCAGCGTCGGTGAGCAGTAGGGTCTGTCCATTGACTACCCGATAAGGGTGAATATGATACCCAGTATGGGTAACTCCAGCTTGTGGTTGCTTTCCTATCTTTTGTACTAACGCATCTCCTTCGTGATAAATGAGTATTCCTCCTGCTTGAAAACTGGCCACAAAGTCATCAAATACCTTGACATAGTCATCAAAAGTTTTGAAAATATTGATGTGGTCCCAGGCAATACCTGTAATGACTCCGATATGAGGACGATAGTGTAAAAACTTAGACCGTGGATCAATGGGTGAAGAAAGGTACTCATCCCCTTCTAAAATCGCCAGAGGAGCCTCATTGGTGATTTTCACACTAGATTCAAATCCTTCTAAGGCGGCACCCACCATATAGTCAAAGTCTCGTTTGTGGTATTGAAGCACATGCATGACCATCGAGGTAATCGTGGTTTTGCCATGGCTTCCCCCAATTACTACCCGCTTTTTATCTTGGTGGCATTGGTACAAATATTCAGGAAACGAAAATATCTCAATGCCTAACTCCCGGGCTTTTTGCAGCTCAGGATTGTCGGGTCGAGCGTGCATTCCTAAAATTACGGCCTCTATCTCTGTGGTAATGCTTTCGGGGTACCAACCAAAACACTCAGGAAGCAAACCATACTGGGCCAAACGAGATTTGGACGGATCATAAATATGGTCATCCGACCCCGTTACCTGGTTTCCATTTTTGTGCAATTCAATCGCCAAATTGTGCATCACACTGCCTCCAATGGCAATAAAATGTATACGCTTCCCGGTTTTATTCATAGGTTCTAAAAGTAAAGGCCAAATATAATCATTTTTTGGTAGGGCAGTAAAAATGAGGGAGTTATCTTGGGAAATGGCTCTATTGTTCAATTGTTATATTGTTACCTCGGCTACACAATACATTGTCAAGCATTTTAACAATATAACCATAAGCAAAACGAAATAATTAAACAATTGAGAATCAGAAACTCTTATAAAATTGTCGTTCAGTCTTGAATAAATCAAGAAATACTTCTAAATTTGCATCTCTTTTTCTGAAAAAGCGCAAATAAAGATATAA
>DMXI01000408.1 GCA_003483885.1 Microscillaceae bacterium | reverse complement strand
GCCCCATATTGACCGATAGTGGTGGTTATCAGGTGTATTCCTTGTCAGAAATGCGCAAAATCAAGGAAGAAGGAGTAACTTTCCAATCTCATATTGATGGCTCTAAGCACCAGTTCAGCCCCGAAATTGTCATGGACATCCAACGTACCATTGGCGCAGACATTATTATGGCGTTTGATGAATGCACTCCCTATCCCTGTGAATACGATTATGCTAAAAAATCAATGGAAATGACCCACCGTTGGTTGAAACGTTGCTGTGATCGCTTTGATTCCACCGAACCTTTGTATGGATACGAACAAACTTTATTTCCGATTGTGCAGGGCAGTACTTACAAAGATTTGCGTAAACAATCGGCCGAGGTGATTGCCAGTTTTGAACGAGATGGGAACGCCATCGGAGGATTGTCGGTAGGTGAACCCCACGAAATGATGTATGAAAGTACTGAGCTGGTATGCGGTATTTTGCCTAAAGACAAACCTCGCTACCTGATGGGCGTAGGTACTCCAGAAAACATTCTCGAGTGCATTGCCTTGGGGGTAGATATGTTTGACTGTGTAATGCCTACCCGCAACGCTCGCAATGGCATGCTGTTTACTACTCAGGGAATTATCAATATCAAAAATAAGAAATGGGAAAACGATGATACGCCGATTGACCCAGTGTTGGGTGGATACGCAAGTACCTTTTACTCAAAAGGTTACCTAAGACATTTGGTGCAAAGCAAAGAGATTTTGGCAGCCCAAATTGCCTCTATACACAATCTGTCATTTTATCTTTGGCTAGTGGGTCAAGCCCGGGAACAAATATTGGCAGGAACTTTTTTACCCTGGAAAAACAAAATGGTAAAACAGGTGATGCAGCGACTTTAGTTAAGTGAAAAACGAAAAGGTAAAAGTGAAAAATTAAAATTCAATTGCTGAATTGTTAACGGATTTTATCGCATACACCTAACAATTTAGCAATTGAACCATCTAACAATTAACCTTTGCTTACTCCAGCGCTTTCAAAAGAGGCCATTTCATTCAAAAAACCTACCGCAGCTTGTAGCAATGGATAAGCCAAAGCTGCACCAGTTCCTTCTCCTAACCTTAGGCCAAGGTTAAGCACGGGTTGTCCATCTAAAAACTTGAGCATAACGGCATGCCCACGTTCATCAGACTGGTGACAAAATACGCCATAATCTTTTATGTCGGGGTACAATGCCTGGGCTACCAAAAATGCTGATGAAGCAATAAAACCATCTACCATGATAATCATACCCAATTCGGCTGCCTTTAAGAAAGCTCCTACCATTTGGGCAATTTCAAAGCCTCCAAAAGTGCTAAGTATCCATAATGCCTGAGCTTGTCCTTCTTCGTATTGGGTCTCAATATCCTCGAGGTGTGCCTGGTGAAAATCTAAAGCAGCTTGCAACACTTCTATTTTCTTCTGTAATCCTTCATCATCCAAACCAGTGCCTCGCCCTACACAAACTGAAAGGTCAACCTTGGTAATAAGATGCATGAGTACTGCCGCTGATGCGGTATTACCGATACCCATTTCTCCTAAGCCTACAATGTTACCGCCAGCCTGATGTACTTTAGTCACTGTGTCAGCCCCCAGGTTGATGGCTCGCACGCATTGTTCCAGAGTCATGGCAGGGCTGTCCAGAAAACTTTCGGTGCCAAATGCTACTTTTTGATCAATCAACGCCTCATGTGACTCAAATTTGGCTGCTACTCCTGCATCTACAACTTTTAGGGTGATGTCGTTTTGTCGGCAAAATACATTGATTGCCGCTCCACCTGACAAAAAGTTCAATACCATTTGATAGGTTACTTCTGAGGGATATTTGCTCACTCCCTCTTGGGCAATGCCATGATCTCCTGCAAAAACAAGCAAGTGGGGATTGTGCAAAGCGGGATTCAGCGTATTTTGAATCAAACAAATTTTACGAACAATTGCTTCTAATTGTCCTAGTGCCCCTATTGGTTTGGTTTTGGTATCTATTTTTTGTTGAATTTGTTCAAGCAGATCGTTATGAACAGCATTTATCGAGAACTCTATCATGGGTATCAATTTATACTTTTATAATAAATTAGGTGGGCAAAGTTAATAGATCGGCAGGAATTATGTGGAGATCATCTAAAAACTATAAATTCTTAACCAAAACACCATCATAGGTACTGCTAAGAGACGTTTAATTGAATTATCTACCACATCTTTCAGGTAGGGCAAAGCTTTAAAATATATTTTTTAATCACCAAGTTATCACCACCGGTTAGTTATGAGAAACTTTTATCTAAAAGCAACCCAAGGCATCTTTTATACCCCTGAGGTAAAACTCAATGTAGAAACTGGTCATTGTAAGATTACAGGAGAATCACAAGCTGACAATGCAGTAAAATTTTATACGCCCATACTAGATTGGGTCGAGCAATATATTAAGCAAGTCAGAGGAATGCTTGTCTTTGACTTTCAACTCATTTATTTCGACACCAGTTCTTCCAAATTTATTCATCAAATACTCAAAAGGCTCCGAAAATACGAGATACAAGGAGGAAAAGTAATCGTAAACTGGCACTATCCTGAAGACAACGAAGATGTGCTGGATGAAGGATTACAGTTTAGTGAAGATATTGGCCTGGACATCACCTTTTTACCTTATGTAAACGACGAAGCCTACTAGGGTTTATAGAGAAGTTCTGGAAATTATAACTTCCAGCCACCAGCCACTTCAATGTTCACCCCTGTAAGGTATTGTCCTTCGGGAGCCAACAACATGTCTAGCACATGGTTAAACTCAGCAAAGGTGGCCAATCTATTTTTAGGTATTTCGCTCACAGGTTTGCTTTCACTGTTTTCGAGCACTCCGGGAGAGAGCATATTTACATTAATATTTTTGGCCGCTAACTCTTTTGCCAGCGACTTGGTTAGAATCAATACCCCGTTTTTGGCAATGTAATAAGGTGCTACCATTGTTTGAGCCGTAGCCTGCCCTAAGGAAGCAAATCCTATATTGACGATATGAGAAGTATGATTTGTAGATGATTTATGAAGCCAGGGTAAGGCATGGTGAATGCAATAAAATGTACTATTCAGGTTTGAATCCAACATTGCATGCCATTCATTGACGGAAGTATCAATAATATTTTTCTTGATATAATTCCCCACATTGTTAATGAGCACATCCAATTGACCGAAAACCTTTCCTATTTCATCCATCATACGTTTTACGTCAGGTTCTTTAGTTACATCGGCTTGCTGCACTATTACTCGCCTGTCTAGAGTTTCCAACTCTTGTTTTAGTTGAATGGCTGCTTGCTCGCTTCGTTGATAATGGATCACAATATCGTATCCTTTTCTGGCTAAATGAATCGCCATGGCTCTTCCTAAACCTTTGGCGCTTCCAGTAATTAGTGCAGTTTTAGTATCCATTGGCCGAACCCTCCTTTACAAACGCTATCACTTCTTCTATCAACAAACGGGTGGGGGTATTTAAATCCATCTTTAGAGCCTCCTCGGGCAACACCCAAACATAACTTTGGGCTTCTTCGTTTAGAATGACTTCCTCGGGAGAATTAGTGGTTTTGCAACGATAATTGAGAAAAATAAAATGCTTGGGTTTGTAAAATTCTTCTGAAAATACCACATCCTGTGCCAGGATAAATTCAATGTCAAAGATATCCAGGTTGGTTTCTTCTTTGATTTCCCGAACTAAAGCCTGCTCGCTGGTTTCTCCAACGTCAATTTTGCCACCAGGCAAACCATATTTGTGATGCCATTTATGGGTTTTTATTAATAATAACTGATGATTTGGGTTAAAAATGGTTGCACCTACTGTAGGTATAGGGTATGCCTGAGTGGACATATAGTAATGTTTAATAATGAATATAAAAACGAATAGGCTGACTATTCAAATGCTTTGAACGACATGGTACTAATATAGTAACGGGCGGCATCACTCAATAGATCACGATGCATGCGCCAGCGGTCGCCAAAAAACGCTATGCCAACCTCTGTATCTAACAAGAAAGTACCCATAATGTTCATTACGCCCTTGCGAGAGAATACACTTTCTGCATATAATATTTTTGCTCCTTCACCTTTTACATTGAGTACCCGGGCAAAATATTGGGTAATGGCGTGCTGATCCCTGGCTGCCTTGGGACCTGAAACCACCACTATCAACTTTTTCTTTTCTTCATCACTCAATTCACTGTAAAACTCCTGGGTATGTTTATGGGCTACTTCTAACTGAGCGGTGATGGATTCCAACACATTTCGTTGAATCAATGGTCTGCTTTTTTCTAAAAACACTTTTAAATCTTGATGAAGAAAGTTATTGGTTCGCAGACATTTGTTGATCAGATCAAGCGCCAGATCGGACTGCAAGTACTGGGCTTTGCGTTGATCGTCAGAAGTAAACGACTTGGATTTGATAGCTTTGCGAGCCTCATTAACTAATAATAACAAGTTTTTTAACTCGGTCAGCTTTGCAGTAGAAAGCCTTCCTTCCTTCTCTATGGCCAAAATCACATACACCGCAAGTGGTATGTGAGAAATGGTTTTTAGATCAGTATACAAATCTGGAGTAATATTTACCCAACGCGGCTCCACTCCTTTACGTACAAACAACAAACCTCCATTTACAAATGCAATGGCAGGTGCGTGTTTTTCTATCATTACCTTACGGGTATTGGCGTAAGACTTGCGAAAAAATCGATTTAATTTAAGAAAAGGATCATCCCCTTTTTTTATTTTTCCGTGCTGTGCCTGAATGTTCAAAGAAAAACAAGTGAGCATCAAAGACAGCCCAATGTATTGCAAAATGGATAAATTAGAAAAGTAGTGTTTATTCATAATTATTATCATCTATAATTTGACATTAGCAATATAAGCATTCAGATAAGAATTGGGCAAAAGCCTAGATCTAATATTCATAATTCACCACAAAAATCAAGGAATTATACTACCACAGGGATTTCTTAAAATTTTGATTTTGAGTACTTAAAGAAATTGATTTTCATAAAAAATTGTAGTACTATTGATTGACTAATTGATAGCCTACTCAATTTTTGACATAGGTAGGTTATTTTGACTAAAAATACTTTGGAAACTGGAGTTGACTGAAATTCACAATGCAGGAAAGTAAAATTGTACAAATCAGGTCAATAAATGTACAAATCGGTTGATCAATTGCTATCAGCCAAATTGGTTTTATACTATGTTACAAAAAAAGTTATTTTATCCGCTGGTTATTGTTTTTACCTTGGGTTTTGTCGGCACACGACAAGCCAAAGCCCAAACTAAAAATTACTTGTTTCAAGGACTGTACCTCATCAACTTTACCCAATCAATAGATTGGCCACAAAAAAATGATGAATTTGTGGTGGGGGTGTTGGGTAGTCAATACATTAGCCGTTCTATCTCACGCGCATTCACCAAGGGAAAAGGAAAACTTGGGAATAAACAAGTAAAAGTGAGACGTTTTCCATCTATTTCTCAAATAAACAATTGCAATATCTTGTTTGTAAGTGCCAATAGTACCAATAACATAAGGCGGGTGCTTCGCAAGATTCAGGGCAAATCTATCCTGATTGTCACCGAAAAAGAAGGTTTTATTGGCAAAGGCAGTTGTATTAATTTAGTGGTAAAAAACCGTCGCATGAAATATGAGATTAACCCCTCACAAATCAATAATTTTGGCCTCACCATTACGAACAAGCGCCTGGTGTCACTCGCCATTAATAAATCCTCCATCCAAAACGCTACAGAATAATACTCCCTAACCTCTCAAAATCTTGTTAAATCATTATCAAATGAAGAAACTCTACACAATCATTTTTTGTCTGATCTGTTTGGTAGCAGGTTTATGTCAGACTGAGGAAGTGCAAGCCCAAACCAAAAGAAAATACACTCAGGAAGAGCTTAAAAAAATGCCTAAAGATAGCGTGCTTAAAATTTTGGCCGCTATGGAATTAGAAGATTTAATTAACCTCGAATTTGATGACGCTGATTTGCGTAAATACCTGGATCAGGTACTCAATGTAGACATTAAGACCAGTGATCGGGTAAAAATTCAAAAATCGGATCGGGTACCGGCTACGGTGATTACCATTAGCGCCGATTTAATCCAAAAAAGAGGGTATCAATCCATTGGAGATGTACTGCAGGATTTGCCTGATTTTAAGCTAGAATTTGCTGCTACGCAAGAAGCATTCAACATAGCCACGATGCGAGGGCTGGAGGGAATGAGTAAGTTTATCATTCTGATGGATGGTATACGAATTTCTTCTCCTACCAACGAACGGGTTCCCCTCTTAACCAATTATCCAGTGCATTTGGCCAAACAAATAGAAGTGGTGTATGGCCCAGCGTCTGCGCTGTATGGAGCGGATGCCTTTGCAGGGGTGATTAACATTATCACCAAAAAAGCGGAAGATATCAAAGGTGCAGAGGCCACGCTTTCTTCGGGAATGTATGGTAAATACTTGGGTAGCCTCTCCATGGGGCATAGTTTGGGTAAAAAGGCCAGCCTTACCTTGTCGGGACACTATATGTTTGACCAACAACCCAATTTGAGCAACTTTTACAATAAAAATGGTGAGTTTGACGGTTTATCTTCTTTGAGTACGGGAGTTTTCAATACCGTTTTTGGCACCCAAACCATAAGTACTGATGGCATTACCCCATCTTATGATATGCCCATTAGTACTTATGCTTTGCATGCTGCATTTCAATGGGGTGGCTTGCGCATTACAGGCTTTCGCAATCAATCACGCACTCCCACAGCTACGGCCCAAACCCCAGATAATGCCTTGTATAACAAATCTGCTTTTGCTACAAACCGTATTTCAATGGGAAGTGCAGTGTATGAGCATAAGTTTGGTCGGGTAACCAGTACCACGATGTTAATAGCCAGCCGTTATGATTTCCAACCAGAGTCTGGATTTCAGAATTTATTTACTAATATGCAGCGTACTTATAAGTTTGCTTATGGACGTATGTATAAGGCAGAACAACTCATACAATGGTCGGCCAGTGATAAATTATCGGTAATTGGGGGAGCTACTTACGAAAACTTTTTCTCTTACCCCAAAGGGCACGACTTGGCTCAACCTACGTTTAATTTTTTCCAACCAACGGGAGTTTTTGTAGGTACTGTACAAACCAATCGGCCACAAGGTCTGCCTGTGCAAATTGATAGCTTGAGTTATTCAAATATTGGAGGTTTTATACAGGCCGAATATTCTCCTTTGTCTAATCTATTGTTTACGATTGGAGGTCGTTATGACTTCAATACACGTTATGACCCCGTAATTAACCCTCGCTTTGGGGTGGTATGGCAACCTAACACCAAGACAACGATTAAAGCCATGCACGGATGGGCGTATCTGGCCCCATCGCCTTTGCAAGCCTTTGAGCAGTTCGGGTCTTTTTCTACCGCAGATAATGGTACTACTTTTAGTTCTAGCTTTTTCAGATTGCCTAATCCAGGTTTACAACCTCAAACCATCAAAAGCACTGAATTACACCTCAAAACGTATTTAAACGAGTCTTTAAGTATATCTGCTACCGGACATTACTCTGAAGCTGATAATTTATTTGCCACCTCTACTGATGCCAATCGTCCAGAAATAGCTCGCTTTGGTGGCCAGTACCTTGGGTGGCCAGTAAGCACCATTGAGGTAAGGGTAAACGAAGGACGTCAAATCATCTATGGTGGAACTTTGCAGCTAGACTATTTCAAAGACTTTGGTTTGCTCTTTGGTGGAAATCCCATCTCTGGTCAAGTGAGGGCTTACCTGGCCGTATCTTATATTGATGGCCGGGTAGACGAGGATGCCAGCGGACCAGCAGACCCGATTGAAATTGCCTACATTGCTCCTATTAGTCTTAAGACAGGTTTTGATGTTACCTTGGGGAAAACCTTCATTGGCTTAAGAGCACAATATTACAATGAACAACGTGTGCCAAATGTACTGGCCAATGATGTCAAAAAACGTCAAACCCTGGATGGATACACAGTACTTAACCTAAGCTTGGGTTATCAGCTTACTGCCAATGCAAGGGCCTTTCTACAAATCGAAAACTTGACTGATGCTCGTTTCCGCAATATTGTAGTGGGTGCTGACCCTGAATCGGGTACTGTGGGCAGTACTGGAGAGTTTGCCTTTGGTGCTCCTCAAAACCCACTGCGGGTGAGTGGAGGATTTAACTTTAAGTTTTAGGTAAAAGTTCCTAAACCATTGGCTTTGAGCTTATTGATTGTAGAAGTTATCCCGACTTCGTAGTTAAAAATTTTACATAGATATTTATCAGGCTACTTTTTTCCGAAAAACACTTTCGGAGAGGGTAGCCTTTTTTATAAACCACAAAACTAATTTCGATTATGAATATCAAAGAATCGGACTGGAAAATTTTCAAAGAAATAAAAAAGAAAGCAGTAGATAAATTTTGCCAAAAAGCACTGGATGACTTTCGAAAGGTAATGGATAATGAAGAAGACAGTGCACACGAACGCTATGGCAAATTGTACGGTTTGGTGGAAAAGAGAGATAAATTAATGGCTGATTTATTTGATCAAAGTCATAGTAGAAGTGGTGCTCCTTTACAATTGCTTGGATTGAGGGCGAATAACTTGGTAGATGAGGAGTTACTGGCCAAACTATCAGAGGATTTGCGTGGATCTACTAACCCTCGTAATTTCTCTTTGTAAAAATTAGTATTTTTATACTAAAAATTTGCACTTACCCACTCGATTTAACAACTTGAGGTAACAAACAAACAATAAAATACTATGCCTCAAACCACCCATTACAGAACTTGCCATTTGTGTGAAGCCATGTGTGGTGTAGAAATCACCGTGGAAGATGGTGCCATCAAGACCATCAAAGGAGACAAAAAAGATCCTTTAAGCCAAGGGCATATTTGCCCCAAGGCTATGGGCATGAAAGATATTCACGAAGACCCAGATCGCTTGAAAAAACCCCTCAAGCGAACCAAAGATGGCTGGGAAGAAATAAGTTGGGAAGCTGCTTATGAGGAGGTAGTGACCAACCTTCGCCAAATACAGGAAAAATATGGGCAAAATGCTGTGGGCATTTACAAGGGGAATCCCAATGTGCACAACTTGGGAGGGCAATTGTATGGGGCGAACTTTTCGCGGGCCATCAAAACCAAAAATAACTTTTCGGCTACTTCGGTAGATCAACTCCCCCACCACTTGGCTTCTTTGTTTATGTTTGGGCATTATTTGCTCACGCCCATTCCTGATATTGACCATACCGATTATATGCTCATTATGGGTGCCAACCCGATGGTTTCGAATGGGAGTTTGATGACGGTACCTGGCTTTGGACAACGATTGCGGGCTTTACAACAACGAGGCGGTAAGGCAGTGGTAATTGACCCCCGAAAAACTGAAACTGCCAATAAAGCTTCTGAACACTTTTTTATCCGTCCTGGTACCGATGCGGTGTTTTTACTGGCATTATTGAATGTATTATATGCCGAAAACCTGGCAGATTTAGGCAAGCTCGCAGACTTGGTGACCAACGCGGAATTGATTCCGAATATGGTGCAGACATATACCCCAGAAATTGCGGCGAATATTACGGGTATGTCTACCGAAGATATTCGCCAAATTGCCCGAGATTTTGCGCAAGCCAAAACTGCGGTAGCTTATGGACGCATGGGGCTTTCTACCCAAGCTTTTGGTGGGGTTTGCCAATGGTTGATCAACGTTATCAATATTGTGACGGGTAATTTTGACCAACCGGGAGGAGCATTATTTACTACACCTGCCATTGATGTGGTTACTTTGCTGGGTTTTGTAGGGGCTACGGGCAATCTGGGGCGTTGGAAAAGCCGGGTAAGGGGTTTGCCAGAATTTAGTGGAGAGCTTCCAGTAGCAGCACTGGCCGAAGAAATACTCACCGAAGGAGAAGGCCAGATCAAGGCGATGGTAACAATTGCGGGGAATCCAGTACTCTCGACTCCCAATGGCAAACAACTAGATGAGGCTTTTGGTGGGCTAGAGTTTATGGTAGCCATTGATATTTATTTGAACGAAACAACTCGCCACGCCAACATCATTCTCCCTCCGGCTACAGGTATAGAATCTGAGCATTATGATCTTATTTTCCATTCGTTTGCGGTGCGCAATACGGCTAAATTTTCACAAAGAGTATTTGATCCTGAACCAGACGCTAAGCACGATTGGGAGATTATGCGTGACTTGGCCAATTTGCTGAAAGGGGAACCTGATAACCCCAAAGAACAGAAAAATCTGTTTCGCCGACTTTCTCCGGAAGCCATTCTGGATTTGGCCATTCGTAGGGGGCGTTATGGTACTAAATTCAACAAAGAAAAGGGATTGAACCTCCAAAAGTTACGAGCCAACCCTCACGGGGTAGACTTGGGGCCATTACAGTCTTCACTCCCCAATCGATTATTTACCAAAGGGAAGAAAATTCAACTAGTGCCTGACTTGTTTGTTAAAGACTTGGCGCGATTGAATGCGACTTACCTAAGCCAGGAAGGGCAAACCAATGGTGACTTTAATTTGTATTTGATTGGGCGTCGTCATTTGCGTAGTAATAACTCCTGGATGCATAATAGCTATCGCTTGATCAAAGGTGGTAACCGCTGCACCATGCAAATGAACCCTCAAGATGCAGAAACTCATCAACTAGCTGATGGGCAACAAGTAAAGGTAAGCTCCAGAGTAGGAAGTATTGAATTACCCGTAGAAATCACCGAAATAATGATGCCAGGGGTCGTGAGCATCCCACATGGTTGGGGGCACGATCATAAAGATATTCGTCTGAAGGAAGCCCAAGCCAATCCAGGAGTGAGTATCAATGACTTGACTGATGAGTTATTGATTGATGAGCTTTCGGGGAATGCGGCCTTTAGCGGGGTACCTGTGAAAGTAGAAGTGCTATAAATGAGTGTCTCAATTATCAAAAAAATCGTTTGGTCTGTCCAGTTTTTTGAGCGGTGTTTGACATAGCTGAAAAACAACACAGATGAAACGATTTTTCTTTTTATGGATGGTGGGCTTTTGCCTCGTAATCAATCCCCAAATACAAGCCCAAGGACCTCAACAATGGTTATTTATAGAAACCGACCCCATGTCTACGCTGATTGGAGCCCGAACGCTTTGGCTGGGCCTGGAACCCAATAAACTGCCTCACTTTTCTTTGGCTGCGAACATTACCATGGCCGATTTTTCCAATGAAATAGATGATTTGCTCAATCCGCACAATAAAGGAAAAGGCTTTGATACGCGAGTAAAAATAGGTGGTGGCCTGGCTATAGATTATTTCTTTCAGAAACAGCAGGAAAAATGGTATGTGGGTCTGATCAATTTACTGTTTGTCAATGAAATATCGCGTAACAACCAGCAAACCACCGCCCTCTCCCACAATATTTTTGGACGTGCGGGTTATCGTTGGTATCCTTTTAAGCAAAAAGGCTTTTATGTTAATCCATTTTTGGGGTTTCGCTTTGAGTACTTGCCCAATGGGCGGGTGATGCTCGAAAATCAACGTTTTGAAGCGGCAGGACTACAGCCCTTTGGCTCGGTGCATATTGGTTATCATTTTTGAGATAGTTTCTCCTATGATCATTTGCAGAATCATCTTATCAATAGACATTTACAAACACAATGTAGTAACTGGCCAAAACGGAGTAGGCATTACCCACTTTTTTATTATATTAACATTCTAATACTTATTGTCATTCCTAGTCCTAATTAACTTCGTTGAGCTCAGCATAGTAAAGCTATAGCTTTGGTTCCTTGGTTCCCAAGATGCATCAATAGAGATGACGCAATTAGAACGCGGATTATACAGCTTTGGCGGATCAACACAGATTTTTTCTGTGTTGATCTGTGTTCCAAAAAATCACTGATAGTCAACACCTTGCGCGAACACGTCATCGGTACCCTGCCGAGAAATCTGATGGCACCCCCTCTAGGTCTTACCGATAAGGAGACCGTACAAGAAGTAGATTCTTCAGTGAACTCGGGATGGCACAAAATACAAACAACAAAAATAAATCTCAATGAGTGAACTGGCCAAACAACTGATTGAAGAAAATATACAGACTAAAAGTTTTAGACTGGATCTCGGTCGTTGCGGCCTGGATGGTACCGAACCTGAACTGGAAAAATTGGGAGCCTGTGATCATTTAGAAACATTGATTTTAAGTGATAGCCGAAACGTATTCAATGAAGAAGAGCAACGCTGGAAAACCCTGCGAAGCTCCAACAAAGGCAAAAAAAATCGTCTGGTTCAGTTACCCAACCAGCTCCCTCCCAACCTCAAAAACCTATTTGCCAGTGGCCACTCTTCCTCTCCCTGGAAAATCCAGCACATTGTCCCGCTCGCACCTCTTAAGCAGTTGACTCAGTTAAGTATGGGAGAAAATCAAATTAAAGACATTCGCCCTCTACAAAACTTGACCAAGCTCCGCTCTATTGATTTAAGAAATAACCAGATTACCGATATTCACCCCCTGGCAAACCTCGCTCATTTAAGCCAACTTGTTTTACGAAACAATCAGGTTACGGATCTAGCCCCTCTGAAAAACTTATTGCAGCTAAACATCTTGGTCTTAAGACATAACCAAATATCGGATGTAAGTGCACTAGAAAACCTACGACAACTCCATACCTTGACTCTTCGAAATAATCAGATTGTGAACATTTGGCCTTTACAGGATTTACTGCAACTGAAGAAGCTTTATTTGAGCAGCAACCTGATTGCAGACCTGGAGCCGTTGGAAAGCTTCCACCAGCTGGAAGAGTTGTATTTGAACAATAATAAAATCGTAGATATTGAGCCTTTAAAGCATTTGTCTAAGCTCAAACAACTTTTTTTAAGGCATAACCAAATATCAGATATTCGGCCTTTACAAGACCTACAACAATTAACTGAGCTTTATCTGGGGAAAAATCATATTAAAGATATTGGGGTTTTAGAAAAGCTGCAACAGCTAACCATTCTCGATTTAAACGAAAATCAGATTTCAGACTGCCAGTCTTTGGGAAGCCTCAAGCAACTCATCATCCTCAATATAGTGAGTAACCACTTAACCGAAGTGGAATCTTTAGGGCGTTTATCAGAATTAATTCATCTCTATTTAAGTGACAATCAAGTGGTTGATATTCAATCATTAGCAAGCTTACAAAAACTCAGCATTCTTAAGTTGAATGATAACCAGGTTTCTGATATTAGGCCACTAAATAAGCTCCAAAGATTGATTGACCTAGGGCTTGGCAACAACCAAATATCAGATGTTGAGCCTTTGAAAAACCTGCCTAAACTTACCGAGCTTAACTTAAGAAATAACCATATTCAGGAGATATCTAGTGATTTTCTTCAGTCGCTTCCTCAGTTGGCATTTTTTGATATTTTGGGGAATCCGCTGCAAAACATCCCCCCAGAAATTACCGGAAAGCGGCCCAAAGCGATCCTGAACTATCTCCAATCTATCCAAACTAAGGAGGAGCAATACCAACTCAACGAAGCCAAACTGATTTTGGTAGGGGTAGGTGAAGTGGGTAAAACCGAACTGGTAGAGGCCTTGAGCAACCCCGTATATCACTTCAAAGA
Source organism: Microscillaceae bacterium (assembly GCA_003483885.1). Lineage (GTDB taxonomy): Bacteria > Bacteroidota > Bacteroidia > Cytophagales > Microscillaceae > Microscilla. The sequence continues at coordinate 9,979 of DMXI01000408.1, read as the reverse complement.
AGGACGACAAACCACTCAGGGCATTCGTATCAAAAGCTGGCAGTTGACTGATTGTGTAAAGGATGGAGAAACTTTTGATTTTACTACCCATATTTGGGATTTTGCCGGGCAGGAGATCAACTATGGCACCCATCAATTCTTCTTGACCAAAAACTCGGTGTATTTGTTTTTGTGGGATGGCCGCAAGGGTGAAGACAATTCCAAATTTGATTATTGGCTGCAGGCTATTGCCCTGCTCTCAGACCATTCGCCAGTGTTTGTGATACAAAACAAGGTAGATGTGTATCAGGTGGAGATTAACCAGCAAAACTGGAAAGATCGTTTTGAAAACATTATAGATTTTAAGAAAACTTCTTGTAAAAACGGTACAGGAATTCAGGATTTGCAAGCATCTATCAAAAATCAATTAATTTCGCTGGATCACATTGGCGAAATATGGAATAAAGACCGCATGAGAGTGCGTAAAATCCTTGAGAACAAAGAAGCAAATTATATCAGTCATCGGGAATATTTGCAGATTTGCGAAAAGTATGGGGTTAATCGGGAAGATGCGGGCTTTTTGAGCCAACAATTGCACGACATTGGGATCATACTCTATTTTGAGGATGATTTTGCGCTGAGAGATACGGTGGTGCTCAACCCCGAATGGGCCACCAAAGCGGCTTATAAATTATTGGATAATCAAAAAGAAAACAGTCCTATTGTTGAGGGGCATTTTCATCAAAATGTATTGACTGAACTTTGGGATGAACCAAGTTACGATGGCAAGCATTCCTTTTTGTTGCGCCTCATGGAGCGCTTCGAGCTCATTTTTCAGTTGCAAGGTACACCCGAATATATCATTCCCGAGTTACTGCCCATCAATACTCCCGAACCAGCCCAAAACACCCAGCCTGGGGCAAACCCTGCCAAATACTTGCAGCTCCAGTACCATTATGAGTTTATGCCCAAAGGAGTTTTTAGCCGTTTTCTTTGTCGGATTCACGAACGCATTCATGAAGATTTGTATTGGAAATATGGAGCAGTGCTGGCCCATAAAGATAGCCTGGCCAAGGTACTCTGGAACGATACTACTACCATTAAAACTATTAAGATTGAAGCGTGGGGAGCCGAAGCTGACCAATTGATGTTTTTGATTCGGGATGAACTGGAGCATATCCACAAAAAGCTCAACAACCCGCCTCTGAAAGAAAAGATTCCTTGTATTTGCGAAGAATGCCGAGACAGCAAATCGCCTCATTTGTACAACTATTTGGCCTTGATTAAATTTCAGAAGAAAGGCCGCCCCAGTGTATTGTGTGAAAAAAGTGCAGATGATGTGTCTATTCAAGCCTTGCTCCACGGTATTTTGGAGGAAGACAAGCAAGAACATATGGAGCAATTGCTGGAGCTTATTAATGAATATAGAGTGGCCGATTTTTTTGAAATGATCACCCACCTCAAGATCAAAGCCCCACAACTAAGTGTGCTTCGTCGCCAATTTATTCAAAGCAAGGATAGCTTTGCCTTTACCGACCAACTCAAAACCTGGACGCTAGATTATTTTAACAATGAAGCTTAGGACAGCGTTTTTTTACTATATTGTTTTTATTGTCATTCCGAGTTCTAATACTTTGGTTCCCAAAATACACTAACGAAGATGACACTAAAGCGGGCTGTTTTTGCGAAGTATTGTGGAAGAATCTTGAAATACTATACCGTTGTAAACCCACAATGCTGAAGTAACCGCAGGGTGAAACCCAAGCTCTGCCGAAGGCTAATCTTTTGGGGTTGGGTTTGTACAATTCTAAGAGTTGTTATCGGTAGCCTGCCGAGGAATCTGTTGGTATACTAGTTCTTAAAGTCAAACAAGCAACTTCTCAACAAATTCCTTGCTAGACAATAAATAACGCAAACCACCAAAACAATCCCTCATGAGCAAACTGGCCCAACAACTGACTGAAGAAAGCTTAAGCACCCAACACCTGGTACTTGATTTAGAGTATCAAAATAATTGACAAGTGTGAAATAAAAAGCTTTTATTAGTTACCCTGGACTAGTCCACAAATCGGTTACCCAATCCTAAATAACACCTTTTCGGGTGAATAAGCCCAGGATAATCTACAAAGCCTTCAAAAATACTTAAAAAGTATATCCCACGTGAAATGTCATCAGGAAAGTGACTGGTGAAACATTATAATCTTGTCCCTCGAGGGTGTGCTCACCCGAAACCTTAGAGACATACCCTATGCCCATCCAAGGCTTGATGTATAAAGGAAATTTGAAAGGGCGAAAAGTATATCCTCCTTGAAGCATCAGCATTATATTCGAAAAATTTGCAGATCCGGTTAAGTTGTCATTTTCAATTTTTTGTTGCTGAAAACTTATTTGTCCTCCAATAAACCATTTTTTATTTACCTCAGAAAAGTGGTATTCACCAAATATTCCTACGGTATTATCTACTCGGACTTTCCAGCCTTCGTCGTTATTCTCTGGGTCGAGATTAACCGCAAAATCTGGTTGATTAAAAGCAGCCACACCAATACCCAACAATAAATGTTTACTGTTTTTTGGCTGAATCCGTAAATGACCCGAATACCCACCCGAAGCATACGCCAACGGGTCTAATTCTATTGAAAATCTTGTTTTGTTGTTTGCCTCTTGTCCCAAAACAGTGAAGGTAGAAGCCAAAATCATTAATAATGTGATAGATATGTTTAATTTAGAATACATGCTTAAGATCGTTTTGTAGTTGTAAAAGAAAGTTTTTTGCGATAAGCAAATGCCAGTGCCGCTACGATTAGGCAAAAAATACCAGTAATGGTATGGGGAAAATGAGGTAAGTTCTGGGCATAATAGGTAAACCCATCGGCCAGGGCCATAAAGGCAAACATAAGAAATACAAAGGCCAGCACCTTGGCATCGAAATACCAGGCCGCGAAAATGGCCAACATGGCTGAAACCATAAATCGTCCGGCGAGTACCTTGCCCATGTTATTCAATGCATGGTTAGACACCTCTAAAGCCTTGGTAAAGTCTGTCCAAAACAAATAGGCTAAGACAAACATAAACACCGCAAATAGCAGGGTTATGAGCTGAAAAATCTTTTTCATAAACGTTTTATAATTGTTTATGCAAAGAAAGATTCGCTCGCTCAGTTCTGTATTAACATTTGTTAAAATGTAAAGAAGGGAGTAATTTATTGTAAGCTTTTCATCGCACGGAATCTACTCAAGGATACATTGGTGATGCCACAATAGGAAGCAATATGGATATGAGGGGCGTAGTTTTCAAGGGTAGGAAACCGCTCCCGAAAAAAAGCAAGCTTTTCTTTTCCAGTCATAGAAGCAAGCATAATTTCTTTGGAGGATTTTTCAAGCAAGTCATTTTCTATCACACGAGTCATAAAAATTCTGATCTCTTCACTTTTGGCGGCCAGCTCAAACAAAGCCTTTACATCAATGGCGGCCAGTTCTGTTTGGGCCAATGCTTCCACCCAAATTGTCGAGATACCTGCTTTAGTTCTTGTTTTATAAGGTGATAAAATACTTTGGTCAGGATAAAAGTTTAAAGACACATCCTTGCCGTTTGGGGACTCCACATAGGTTCTGACTAACCCCTCGAGTATAAAATACTCACTTGAAGTTTGTTGGCCTTTTCTAATAAATATCCCCTTAGTAATTGTGTCACACACGATTAAATCTAAGAAGTCATTAAATGCTCTATGCGACAGCGGGTGAATTTCATTCACAACTCTTCTCAATTTTTCCTCTAAGTCTTTATTCTTTATTAGGTTCATACGATCGATCATTCAATATTATTGGCCATAAGCTCAGTTATTATCAATCAGGCTGCTTCATTCATGCTTTCTAGCAATAAAAGCGCTCAAAAATGCCCCTGTAAACAAGCTCTATTACTATTAATAATACGCGATCTTGCTTTATTTTCCAAACTTATCAATCATAGAAGTCATCTTGGCTTTCACCAGCCAAGGCAAGCCGCTGCTCATCTTCACGCGTTTTTTTACTATATTAACCCTGTCATCTTGACGTGAGGAAAGATCAGTGGGAATATGAGTACTTGGAGCTAAGCTTTTACGCAATGCTTGGTTTTAAGTATTAGTGGTTTCTACAGATCCTTCGGCAGGCTACCGATGACCGCATTATTTTTAGTTGTAGGGGTCTTGCTTGTCATACAAAGCGCAGCGAAGTATCTGAATAAAAACGAGTCTACCACTCAGACCCTTCGCAGTGCTCTGGGTGACAATAGCCCTACTTGAGTGGTCATTTCGTATTTGGAGCTACCTTTTGGCTTCAAATATTAGCAAATCTGGTAGAGCACTCCAAACCCAGAACAAGCGGCTACTCGAACCGATCCTTCCTATCGTCAGGATGACAAATACTTGTAGTTGATTATCAGCAGGTTATCATTGTCACTGATCGACATTGATAAATTATGCAACACATTGATCCAAAGCGTTTTTTTACTATATTAACCTTGTCATCTTGACGTGAGGAAAGATCAGTGGGAATATGAGTACTTGGAGCTAAGCTTTTACGCTATGTTTGGTTTTAAGTACCAGTGGTTTCTACAGACCTCTCGGCAGGCTCGGGGTGACACAAAATACGAACTAACAAAACAATCCCTCATGAGCAAACTGGCCCAACAACTGATTGAAGAAAGCTTACGCACTAAAAACCCCGTACTTGACTTAGGTAACTGCGGCCTGGATGGTACCGAACCTATTTTGGAACGATTGGGGGAATGTGATCATTTGGAGGTTTTGAGTTTTAATGGTAGGTGGTATGAGTTAGACAAAAAAACTCAAGACTGGGAATATCAGAAAAGTAACACCAAAGGTAGTGAAAATTTATTGGTACAATTACCCACTCAGCTCCCTCCTAATTTGCTCGCCTTCTTTGCTTCTGGCAAGTATGATAATCACTGGAAAATCTCAGATATCACCCCAGTCGCTTCCCTAAATAGCTTGATTTGGTTGGATATGAAATACAACCAAATCAGCAACTTCAAACCGCTGGAGAAATGTGACCAATTAATTCGCCTCTATTTAAGTAATAACCAAATCAAAAATCTTAAACCACTGGAAAAATGTAACCAATTAACCAAACTCGTTTTAACTCAAAACCAAATCAAAGACCTCAAACCGCTGGAAAAATGTAACCAATTAACCCAACTCGTTTTAAATCAAAACCAAATCAAAGACCTCAAGCCACTGGAAAAATGTAACCAATTAACTGGACTCGGTTTAAGCCACAACCAAATCAAAGACCTCAAACCGCTGGAAAAATGTAACCAATTAACTATACTTTTTTTAAGGAACAACCAAATCAAAGATCTCAAACCGCTGGAAGAATGTACCCAATTAACCCAACTTGTTTTAAGTCACAATCAAATCAAAGACCTCAAGCCGCTAGAAAAATGTAACCAATTAACCCAACTCCTTTTAAATAATAACCAAATCACCAATCTTAAATCGCTGGAAAAACATGTACAATTAATGCAACTTGATTTAAGGGACAATCAAATAACTGACCTCAAGCCGCTGGAAAAACATGGAAAGTCAACTCATCTCCTTTTAAGTCACAACCAAATTAGTCACCTATCACTTAATACAATAAATAAATGGTCTTGCATGATTTTCTTACACTTAGAAAATAACCCCATTCAAAACATTCCCCCTGAAATTCTAAAGCAAGGGCTTGATACCATCAAAGATTACCTCAAATCCACCCAAAATAAAAAAGAACAATATCCTCTCTACGAAGCCAAACTTATACTAGTAGGCGCGGGTGAAGTAGGCAAAACCGAAATGGCCGAGGCTTTGAGCGAACCCAATTATGTTTTCAAACAAGGACGAAAAACGACTCAAGGCATTCGAATCAAAGATTGGGTGTTACCCAATTGCCAAAAAGGGGAAAACACTTTCGACTTTACGGCGCACATTTGGGACTTTGCGGGGCAGGAAATCAATTATGGGACTCACCAGTTTTTTTTGACCAAAAATTCGGTGTATTTGTTCTTGTGGGACGGGCGCAAAGGCGAAGATAATTCTAAGTTTGATTATTGGCTACAAGTAATTGAACTCTTATCAGACAAAGCGCCCGTGTTTGTGGTGCAAAACAAAACCGATATTTATCAAGTAGAAATCAACCGACAAAATTGGAAAGATCGATTTGGAAATATTGTAGATTTTAAGAAAACTTCTTGTAAAAGCGGGGCAGGCGTTGGTGAATTACGAGCATCTATCCAGAAGGAAATGCTACAATTAGATCATATTGGGGAGGTTTGGAACAAAAACCGGGTGGCAGTGCGTAAGACGCTGGAAGCTAAAAAGGATAACTACATCAGCCATCGGGAGTATTTGAAAATTTGCGAGGCAGAAAATGTAAATGCCACCGATGCAGGATTTTTAAGCCAGCAACTGCACGACATTGGGGTTATATTGTACTTTGGGGATGATTTTGCCCTGCAAGATACGGTGGTGCTCAAACCCGATTGGGCCACCAAAGCCGCTTATAAACTCTTGGATAATGAAAAAGAGGGCAGTCCTATCAAAGAGGGGCGATTTCATCAAAATATCTTGCCCCAGCTTTGGGATGATTCTAATTTTGACGGTAAGTATCCGTTTTTGCTGCGCTTGATGGAGCGCTTTGAATTGGTATTTCAGTTGCAAGATGCCCAAGAATACATCATTCCTGAGCTATTACCCATCAATGCCCCGGCTCAGGTGCAAGACATTCAACCAGGTGAAAACTCCACCAAGTATTTGCGCTTTGAGTACCATTATGAGTTTATGCCCAAGGGGGTATTTAGCCGGTTTATTTGCCGGATTCACGAGCGCATTCACCAAAACCTGTATTGGAAATATGGGGTGGTGCTGGAACACAAAAATAGCCTGGCTAAGGTGCTTTGGAATGATGCCACTACCATCAAAACCATTAAAATTGAGGTATGGGGAAATGAGGCGGATCGTTTGTTATATTTGATTCGAGATGAGTTGGAGTTTATCCACAAAAAGCTGAACCACCCTCCCCTTACCGAAAAAATCCCTTGTGTTTGTGGTGATTGTCAACAAGGCAAAAAGCCTTTTTTATTTGATTACGAAACGTTGTTAAAATACCAACAAAAGCGAAGATCGGAAATTGTTTGTAACCAAACTGTAGAAGATGTTTCAGTCAATACCTTACTCAATGGTATTTTGGCCTTTGCCCGTGAGGATATGGACAACCTATTGAACCTCATCAATGAATATCGGGTAGCTGACTTTTTTGAAACGCTGTCTTATCTCAAAGTACAAGAACATCAAATTGCCAAACTAAGGCGAGAATACATTCACCAGGAAGGTGGTTTCCAATACGCTGATCGGTTGAAGGTATGGGTATTAGATTATTTTGAAAATAAGAAACCAAGTTTTTAATATTTGTATAACTTTAAATTATGTTAAATTGAATAAGCGTATACACGAGAATGTAGTACGCCAGCAAGGGAGAATAGGATGACATAATTTATTTGGGCAATATTCTTTAAAGCACTATAAACATTCATATTATTTCTAAATATCCTCCTTTCACAAAATAATTCTTATATTCAGTAGTACTTATTTAAAGAAAGTGTGCAACTATGAATATAAAAGACTTGTGGAGCAAGATTTCTCATTTAGGAGTAGATCAGACATTTGATTTCATTACCATCAAACAAATTGTATTGGCCAATCGCCTTGCTTTTGTTATGATCTTCGTCGAGATTTCGGCTTTGGTGCCAGGAATATTATTCCACAAAACCGCTATCATTTACTCAGGATCTTCACTCATTTCCCTCTATATTTTTACTTTGTATCTCAATTATCGCCAACGTTTTCTGATTGCCAAGTATTTGCTGGCCGCAGTTACGACGGTTTTGTTTTACTTGCCTCACCTGTTTTTTGCTTTCTCGGACTGGCGAATCAATCACCAGCTTGTTCTTCCAATATTTACTTTTTCAATATTTAGTATACTATTTTTCCAACCTGACAAAGAGCGAAAACACCAATACATAGCATTGGGAGTCAATTTTACATTCCTCCTGACCTACGATCAAATCCTGCATTTTGGCACTCACCAAGCACTTAACCGAGATATTTTATCTCCTCAATATTTAGAAATCAAAACCCCTCAAATATTAACCTGGATCATTCTCATTTTTTGCTTTTATTTTCTAAAAAACCTCAATCAAATTTTTGAGGGAAAATTAAAGTTAAGTAACCAGGATTTGACTCAAAAAAATGAAGCAATCAAACAACATAGGCAGGAATTAGAACAAAACTTAAGCGATTTAAAGAGCGCCAAGGCTACCATTGAAGTCAAAGAAGCCGAAAGCCGTAGTTTATTAGAAGCCCTTGAAGCCAGTTCGCTAGTGGCACAATTGGATATTCAAGGGAAATTCATATTTATTAATAACCAGTCTGAAAACCTCCTGAAGGTAAATAAGGAACAAATTTTAGGGAAGTCTTTCCAGGAAATTGAGCTACTTTTTGATCGAGACTCAGATGGACTGCTGACCAAAATATCTATTGATAAAGCCTGGGAGTCGCTTTTGTCGGGGCAAATACTCCGAAGGGAAACCAAAAAAACATTGCACAACAATCAGGAAGTATGGCTTTTTGAAATTTTCTCCCCAGTATTTGACCATACTGGAAAGGTTTGCAAAGTATTGATGATTGGCCAGGATATCACAAAAAAAATAACCCAGAAAAATCAAATAGAAGCACAAAATCTCCAGCTCCAAAAACAGCAACAGGAAATACTCACTCAGCAAGAAAATATCGAGACAAAGAACAAAGCCCTGGTGCGAATCAACCAAAATTTCAAAAGTAGTATTCAAGCCGCACAAGCCATTCAAAAAGCCATTTTGCCTTATGCCCAAAAACTCCGCGATTTACTGCAGGACTATTTCATTATATATCGCCCCAAAGATACCGTATCGGGAGACTTTTATTGGCTCAACCAAATTGAGGGGGAAAATTTGTTGGCTTCGGTAGACTGTACGGGGCATGGAGTTCCAGGGGCTTTTATGTCTATGATTGGCAATACTTTATTAGATAAAATTGTACGAGTATGGAATATCACCGATCCTGCGAGCATTATAGATCGTCTTCACGAAGAAATAGAGACAGTTTTGCGACAAAAGGAAACTGGTAACAATTACGGAATGGATTTGTCAATCGTGAAATGGAAACAAAACGAGAATGGTAATTTTGACTTCCAATTTGCTGGAGCCAAGAGTTCGGCATACTATGTTTTGCCTAACGAAACCGAATGTGAGACAATGAAAGGCACCAGAAAATCGGTGGGAGGTTATCAAAACAACGAAATACAATTCGAAATTCTGCAGTTTCAGTTCCCACCCAATACCCTTATTTATCTGGGATCTGATGGCCTTGAGGATCAGAATAATGTAAAAAGGAAGCGTTTTGGAAGTAAAAGGTTAAAGCAACTCATTGTCAATAATGCTCATCTGGCGTTAACCAGCCAACAACAAGTTTTTGAGGAAGCCCTTCATGATCATATGCAAGACTGTGAGCAACGCGATGATATTTTATTAATTGGATTTAGGTTGGTTTAATGGCTAATCGATGGATTGGTGTTTTAAAAGTTATATAATATTAATTATGTTAAACAATTATTAACCAAATAAAAATTCCTCCCCAGCAAAACCGAGAAGGAATCGGACTTCATAGTCTATTGAAACGTATAAATTTACTTTTTGTGATGTTTTGTACTATTGCTACATTGTTCTATAAAAACCTGTCAGATTTTTTTGGCTATGCTGAAGAAACCTGACAGGTAGGCTATTCAGAATTAATGAATTTTTTCCCCGTGTTTTTATTAAAGTTGTCAATGCTTAAACTAAGCCCCTCCTAACCTCCCCTTGGGGAGGAATGTTACCCGCAACAGCTTCTCCGCGACGGTTTCTCCCTGGATGGGGAGAGTAAGAGGGGCTT
>DMXI01000620.1 GCA_003483885.1 Microscillaceae bacterium | reverse complement strand
TAAAGAAAAATGCCACTACGCAACTTCTATACAAAAGCTGCCAACACATCTTACAAGATGGTGAATTGGTCATTCAAGATTTATGCGATGAATTGGGCTGTTCTACGCGCTATTTACAAAAAGTATTTAAAACTCACATAGGGGTAAGTCCTAAGCAATTAATGATTATTGTAAAATTACGTAATGCAGTAGATGATATTGCTTATCCACAAGAAGATGATGTGTCGTTTACCGAGTTGGCGCTCAATAATAACTTTTATGACCAAGCTCACTTTAATCGTATCTTCAAGAATATTGTAAAAACTTCTCCTAAGAAATTTGAGGTACTTCAGTATTTATTATCGCTTAAAGAAGAGGCTTGAGATATATCTCAAGCCTCTGAAAACATTATAAACAGTCCTTTTAAAGCACCTATAATTTCTTAAACTTCCTTTGCAGGATGCCTTTCTGATGATGAATCTTGATAATATAGGTCCCTTGAGCCAGCTCACTAATATTTAAAGACAAAGTCTTTTGTTGGGTGTTCCACTGCCCTTGTTTCACCACTTTGCCCTCCATAGAAACAATGCTCCAAGAAATTGTTTTCTCCGAAAATTTACCCTTCCAAGATACATTTACCTTGGATAGTGCTGGATTAGGAAACACATTCAATATATTGCCACGTACGCCTTCGGCAATGCTTGTTACTTCTTTCACTTCTTGAAGATCATTGTTTTGAATCTGTATTTGATCATTAATTGCTGCCTGGTATATCTCTTTATTGGCATAATCTGCCACAAATACTACTACCCGAAATCTGCTTGGGTCCAATTCGCCATAATTCCAGTTTAGGTTCAAGGTTTGGCTTTCTCCTGGCACCCAGCTTTGTGCTCGGAATGTACCCGCTGCATCTGGCAACATTTTGCGGACAGCATTGTAATAGGTTTCTCCACCCAAAGTCACCGTAGAGTCAATCACTGCTACATGCATCACTACGCTGCGATTGATCGTCTGCAAGGCAGTAATGGTAGTAGCTATCGACAAGGTACCATCATTGGCTATGGCTTGGCCAATAGCAATATTAAAAGGAGAAGTAAGTAGGATACGCTTGGCAAAAATATCCTCAGCCCACTGGCCTAACAACGAATCTTTAGTCTGGCCATCTACCACCGCACGAGGTACCTCTCGAATTCCATAATGGAATGAACGACCACTAGGATCTTGATCATTTAAAGCGTTGACTTCATCTACCCCAGGAAAACCCGTGTGGTAATGCAGATTAATGGCCTCGGCTTTAGTATTGGCAAAATTATGTCCTTGCCAATCTAGTGCAGAAGCATTGGCCACTCCTTGGTTGATAAAGTATTCAAATAATACCAAACGATTGCGATTGCTTACCTCAAAGTCGTCAAAAGCAAACCCGTCAAAAGCTTTGTTGGGCGTGTTATCTCCATTACTCCCAAAAGCGATTCTGAAACGAATCATTCGTTGAGTAATTCCAGCATCACTCATTTGCTTGACTACTCCGTCTAAGCCTACCCGGGCAGTTTTCCAGGTATTGGTCATTTTTTGGTCATTACCCGACCAACCTTGATTATCGATATTATTGATAGTAAAATCATCGCCAGGTTTTCCCAATATTGGCTTAGTATTATACCAGTCAATCCCTTGGTTTTCCTGACCTAGCCTAAACCAAGTAATACCATCATCAATCGTATATAACAACACTACACCATCTCCTCCTGGATCGGTATCAGACCAATATTTAAACGAGACCATTGGGCGGTCTAACGTAGTAATATCAAAACAAGGGCTCTCTACATAGGATTGTTCATTGCTATTGTAATTGGCATCAGTACTTGTACGGAAAGGATTGTTGGTATTGTCGGTTACCCAGGCATTGCCAAAAGTGGTAGCAATGTGCCCAAAACCAGAAGGAGTCTTTAATTGCCAACTGGTACGATCCAGTTTAAAACCCACAGAATCTACCACTCCGTGGCTTATCCACCCGTTGCCGCCTGCTGAAAAGCTCTCATTGAAAGGTGTCGTTGGACCTACCTGAAAGACTGGAAAAACATCAATCCTACGTGTATATGAATAAGTGATGAAATCGTCTCTTACCGTGAGAGTCACCAAATAGGTTCCAGGATTTGTATAAATATGAGAAGGATTCTGCAAGGTGGAGGTATTACCATCGCCAAAGTCCCATGCCCAGCTATCTATTGCTGTCAGTCCTAAGTTAGTTCTGTCGGTAAATTGGGTAGGGTTTCCTACACACTTTCCAGCAAAATCAAAATTGATGTTGAAAGACCGGGAAAAAGAAAACGCACAACCCAGGTCGTTGCGCACCTCGAGGCTATAAGCAACGCTTTGGGTATTGTTATTATCTAAAACCAATACTGTATTTTGCTCATTACTGGTTCGGTTGGTAAAATTCCAATTCCAAACCCAATCGTCATTTATTCCCTCCGCATCGGCATTAAAACTTACTCTATTGTCTCTAAAGCTACGTGAAATATTCAACCTAACTCCTTCGGGAGCAGGACTTAATCGAAAACTTACCGGAAGCGACTCGGCAGCACACCCGCGAATATCAGTGTATCTGAAAACCATATTGTAGGTCCTTTTACCGAACGTTTGGGCAATTTCCTGTGGATTGAAAGTGGTGCTTCCCGCTCCTAAAAAACGTATATCTATAGTGTTGGTCTCATCTCTAATGATAAAATTTACTTCATCAGATAGTTGCGGAGCCACTCCATTGACGGTAGGGACCAAAGTGGCTAAAGTTTCATCTTCACAATATTGCTCATTAAGTCCCGAAAAAGCCAAACTAGGCAATGGATTGAGGTCTACTTTTCTGGTAGCAACGCTAGTACAAGTATTTGCTCCAAGTACCCTTACCGTCACTGTACCTTCAGGGGTAGATCCCCAGTTGATGTTCACGGTATTGAGGTCTACCCCACTCAAGACACTTTTGCCTCCCATTGGGGTTCCTCCCTGAATGCTTCCCCCTTCTACTTCCCATGTTATGTCACTCCCTGGGGCGACTGGATTCAGCGTATAAGCTTGATCGGTGGATAACACGCAAGCCTCCTCGGCTCCCGAAGCAAAACTGGGTATTGGCAGGGAATTAATAGTTACATTGGCCATGTTACTTGCTTCACAATCACTGGTATTTTCCTCTGTAAGCGTTATGCTTCTATTGGAACCTGCCGTCCACTCTACCATAATTTGGGACCTATCTGTTGCCTGAAAGGTAACATCTCCTCCTACCACGTTCCAAGTATAATCATGTGCAGGGTTAATCCCTCCTTGTACTTCGTAGGTATGGGTTTCCCCGGCACACGCTTCAATCAATCCACCACTGGGGCTCACTATAGTAGGACTGGGTTGCGCATTTACAGTAATGGTACGTTGGGTGATGTTACTACATCCCGTCAAGATGTTGGTTTCCGTTAGATTCAATGTATAAGTATCTGGTATAGAAGAGGGTGTCCAATTAATGGTGACCGATCTCCCATTGTTGCTTCCAGCAATGGTACCCCCCCCAGAAATCTCCCAAAGGTAAGTACGCCCAAAAGCTAACGAAGTAGAATAACTGGAAGCATCGCCTGCACATACCTCAAAAGAACCGCTTGAAGCAGCAATCACAGGAGTTGGAGCAGCACTGATCGCAAAAGTAGCAAAATACTTAGCTCCCAAACTATTCGTTGCCGTAATACGGTAAGAGCCGACAGGTAAACGATCAGGGCGTATGGCAAAAACGTTTTCGGTAGCTTCTGTTCTCAAAAAGCCAAACCCTGAACTCAAAGAAGGATTGGTTTGAGGAATATTAGTACTGGGCAATCGTTCCAAGGTCACATCTGCTGGAGCAATGGTTCCTCCTCCGGCATTTCGATTTACCTCAAACTCTTGATTAGTCATTTCATTGGTGCAGTATCTGGAACTTACTCCAGTAATCACTGCAAACGCATTGGTGACATTAAAGGTAAAGGTACCGTTTGTCTCACACCCATCACCATTGGTAAAAGTATAGCTAATGACCTTATTGCCCAATGATAAGCCACTGGGAATAAAAGCATTGCCAAAAACACCCGTTCCTGAAAAGGTAGCTGTTCCCCCTCCTGGTGCTACCAGCGAGATGGTTTGCGCTCCTGAATTATTGGGGACATCTCTAGTTTGCCCTGGGTTAAAATCACCCGTTACCGTAGTACTGAAAGTAATACTGGCAGGTGAGGTAGACGCCCGACTGGTAACCGTACCGAGTATTAAAGGGTCATTCATTCCAGTGCCGTCCTTACTCATGAGTCCGTTGATATTGAACCGCCCATCATCGTCTACCACTATAATGTGCCCCGTAACATTTGCATCGGTTCTTGCTCGAACCCTTAGCCCGCTAATGTACAAAGAGTTAAACCTTACGTTGTTATTGCCTATGCTATAGCTAATGGGAAACTCATTGGCGGTAACCGGACCTAGGGTAGCCGTAGTATTTGCATCACCCAATACTGTAACTGAACCAGAACCTGGTACAAACTCAAAAGCAGTTAGATTATCTAGCGTAAGCTTGAGCACCCCAGAAACATTACGAACAAAGGTGTGTTTAGAGGCTTCGGAAATTACAATGGGCGAAAGCTCCACTTCTTGGTTGTTGCATATGGGTGTGGCACTACCAGCGGTAATAGAAGGAGCCGATGCTGTAGTAAATACCAGCTTGTATGGCTCCGCCTCTACATCGTCGCTTTTCCTCAGTACCTCAGAGGTTACAATTTCCAGGCTGTATTCTTGATTTGGGAGTAGGTCATTAGTAAACCTCAGGTTAACCGTCACAGATTGTTCATCAGCTGAGAAAATCACATTACCATCCGCGATGCTTAGGTAAGCAGGTTCAAACAAATCGGAACCAGCTCCTGGATCGCCTTCTCTGAGTAGAAACAAAGCCTCTGCTTTTGCTTTTGTATCTATAAAAGTGCCATCAGGGGCTTTTACCTGACTATTAAAAGTAATCACTATCTGAAAATCGTTCAGTGGCACTTCGGCTGCATCATCGGTTGCAGGATCTGGATAAGTGGTATAGTTAAAGGGGCCTTTGTTAATTTGCATACTTGTGACGGTTGGCCCTTGGGCCCACAAGCTATGATATTGAAAGCAACATATTATAAATAGAATACATGCTGTAAAGTAAGATTTTGATAATAAACTCATTGCTTTTTCTTTGTGGTTTGTTAGTAATATTTGGTTAAGTTAAGTCTTTATTCTATTTGTAGGGGTTATGGTGTTTCATTTTATGTTAAATTTTTGTTATCGAGCCAATTGCAAGGTAATTCGTTAGGTTGTAAAAAGAAATCAAGAAAAAGACTGAAATTTCGGTCCCTTACCAAAAAAACTGTGCTTAATAGGTGTTTGGGCACAGTAATTCACCGATTATTTAGAAGTCCACCGTGTTTTTCTCCGTGTTTCGTCGCCTTTTTTTGGGGAGAAATTAATTTTCAGGAAGAGGGGCGTTTCATACAAATTTTGTGGTTTTATCTTAGAACTTATTTGAATATCCAGGTTTACTAGTCTTTGTTGGGAAAACCAAAGACAATACTTTGTACGAACACTAGAGGGGGTCAAGCAATATTTATGGCATATATACTGTATGAAGTTGCGGTTTTATGTCATGAATATGTAGAAAGGATTTATAATCTGAACCGGCGGGGTGAGCATATTTACCCCAAAAGCCAAGCGCAAGTTGGAAGCTGTTTCATCATAAGATAAGCGTGATTCAGGAAAGTGGTGTAATCACCTATGGTCTCTTTTCAGTAAGACCATAGGCTTGAAATTATGCAAGATTACGTGATTGCACTATAAATCTAAATCTGAACCAGTGCATTGTCAATGATTGGAATACCCGATCAATTCCAATGTTTTCTCATTCTCCAAAACCTACTCTTTTACGCTCATTTACTCCTTCATATCCCGTATCTTCATGATTGAATATTTCAGCCAAGGTCATTGCTTGGTTATGAACATTTACACCTAGTTGCTCCATCAATGCATCTGTTTTGGAGGCTACCAAACGTTTAAACTCATAATACGCAATCATTCTTCCTTTGCGTAGCAAGGCTTTGTCTATTTTGTCGATGCTGGTGTTGAAGGTGCAAATAATCTTAATATTGAGATAGTCACTAAACAGGCCGTCGGTCAATTGCAAAATGGTGGATACCACAGAGTTGGCATTGACATAATCGCGAGAGGTAATCACCTTTTCGGCATCTTCTATAATGAGGATAGCGTTTTTGTGACGAAGCAAAAAAGAGATGAAATCGGGTAAAAGCAATTCATTGATAAATTCGTTTTGGATAAAAATAAAGTTCTTATCCTCAAAACGGGTAATCAGGCTTTTGATGTAGGAAGTTTTGCCCGTACCAGGGGTACCATGCAGCAAAATCAAGCCAGCCCGATCGGTGCCCAATGCCTGCAAAATGCTTTCGTTTATAGGCAAAAAATCATCGTTGTACATTTTGGCAAGATCTAGCTTGAAACTTTCGGTTTTTACATCCTCGGTATCAAACATGTTGTCCTCACGCGTGAGCACTTTGAATACAGGACCACTTTTCTTTCCAAATTTAGTTCTAATGGCGTGGTTTGTTTCCAGTACCCATTTTTCTACTTCTTGGTCGGCAATGTCATACAAAAATATCACATTCAATTCGTTGGAATATAATTGAATCCATACCACTAGTTTTCGGGTAGTGCTTTTGGCCAGGTGTTTATAAGGATAATCCCCGGACAAGGCCGCATCTCGGGTGTCTTCGGTGCGCCAACTCTTAAACATCATTTGAAGATCAAACACCTGCAAATCAATCAACTCCAATACGGCTTGCATATTTTCTTTAGAGGCCTTGAGAGGCACCGCCAATGTCAGATTTGAGGGGGTGATATTGAAACAGTGTACATAGTATAAGTTTTTTTCAAAATCGCCGTATAAATCGAAGGCTTCTAGAAGATTGGACATTTTTCTGATGTTTGATGTTTGGTGAATGAATTGATTGTCTAATGATTTTAATGTGATTTTATCCTTCGCCTGTTAGATTGCCTTTGGTATTGAATGTATTCCCCCAGTGGCATGTCCTCTGCTTTTTGCCAAAACTTTCTTTGAGTAGCGAGTATCTTATTTTGCATAGCATCTATTGTTTGTTCATCGCGTAATTCACCTTTTGGAAGAAGGTTTTGCTTGATCGCCTTGCGATAGGCCTTGTTGACGTATCGTTTACGAAAGCGAATACTGGTACGAGCGCTTTTATCATTTTCACCATAGCAATTTCGACAATCTTTGAGATAACTCAACCGTTTTTTTTCTTGAGGAGTTTTTCTGGTTTTCATCGCTTGTAAAAATATAAGGTTCTTTTAAATCTAATGCATAATATAAGGATCTATTATATCGGCAATTCTACAAAAGAACGGAATTTTAGTCTTATAAAGTAAATTGGCTATTTTTGTATTCAATGTAGGCCTGAAATCATTGAAAAAACGCTTCAGCTGATAAAAAAACCTTCCTATCCTAACTCGTAAAGGATTACACTGATTCACCACAACTTTGCATTTAGACAGATGCCACTTAATGATTAACTTTTCCCATCCCCAGAAAGAATATTGGGATATATATAGTTTTTCTAAATTCTTTAAGCGTTTGATTTTTTTAGGAATTTTTAGAATCTCATTTCCTTGTAGACATAATGTCTTCAGGTTTCTCAATTCAGTAATTTCTTCAGGAAAAGATGTAAACGAGGCATACGATATATCCAGGTAAGTGAGATTTTCTAACTGATTTATTCCGTGTGGTAACTGAGTCAGATTAGTATGAGATAAGATTAAATAAGAAAGGTTTTTAAGTTCTGCTATCTCTGCAGGCAGCGTCTGAATTACATTTCTCCTTAAAGTCAATCTTTCGAGAGATTTCATTTTTGTAATTGCCTCAGGTATAGACTCCAGTTTATTGTTAGATAGGTCTATAGTGTGAAGCTTCTGCAAATTATTGAGTTCTAAGGGTAAATCTTTGAGAAAGTTTTCTTCCAAATAAAGTTCTTCAAGTTCAATAAGTCTCCCCAACTCTTTAGGCAAGTTATTCAGTGATTGATTTTTAAGATCTAGTATTTTAAGTCCCCTTAAAAACGTTATATGAATAGGCAAATTTTGATTGTGTGCATCTGGTTCTCCGCATATTACACCATATAACCCTAACCGTATTTTTCTCAAAAAACCTGAACCTGGAAGACGAAAAGTATGCCCTTCTGGGTCTAATTCTAACGCAATCACATGTTTTGCTTCCAGTTCTTGTATAGGTTCGCCAAAGCAATATTCATAAAGCTTATGGTAGGCATATAAACGTATGTCTAACTCAGGAATGCCTTTACCTATTTCCAAAGCTAAATTGATGTTTTCTTCCTGATCAGAATGCAATAATTGAAGGAACTTACGTTCGTTTTCCGATAATTTGCTCACTATACTTTTGTAATAAGTTTGTGTAGCTTATACGGATAACTTGTGTCTTTGGCGCATTTTGTAAAAAAATGTTACTAATAAACACCCATTTAATACCGAAAACTCATCTCTTTACCATCATAATCTATGGTAATGGTACAACTGGTAAAAGTAGGGTTCTCGCTGAATAGTATGCCCAGGGACTATCATCAGGCGTTTTATCTCGCGCTGGAGATTATAAATATTTTCATTGTAGAAGTAATAAAACATTGTTTTCGACGAGTGCTCAAGACCTCAAAGCAACCCATAGGCATTATTCATATAATACAGTTACTTCCCTACATTGATCTTTAAGAAATTCGTTCTCCTTTTTCATATCGTTGAACACTCTCAAGTTTTCCTAATTCATCGTATATATATCTTTCCCCCTCTAACTCCCCATTTTTATAATTCTCCTTAATCAAAATAATTCCATTTTTATTCCACCAAATTCGTTCTCCCTCTTCTTTTCCGTTTTGAAAATATCCTTCACGCATCTTTGCCTTGTCAGGATAATATACGACCTCTTTCCCATGTGGAATATCATTTTGATATTCGGTTTCACTATACACTCCGCCATCAACTACTTTCCCTCTATAGTCCCATAGTTCATAAACAACTCCTTCAACTTTTCCATTTTTGTAGAACTTCTTCCGTTTTAATCTTCCGTTATTCAAATACTTTACACTTTCTCCAACTTGGACTCCATCTAAGAAATTTTCCTTTAGTTTCAATTGACCATTTTCATACCACTCATATTGTTCTCCACTTAGCTCTCCATTGATATAATATTTTTCTTTTTCTTTCTGTCCATTGCCTAGCCAGGCTTCCCATTTGCCATGGAGATGGTCATTTTTCCATTCTTGTTGGACACTAGCACCGTCCTCATAAAAACTTTGGCTGAGTCCTTCTTGATTGCCCTCATGATAACGCTCGATTAGATAAATTTTACTCTTATAGTTGGGATAATGCAAGAAGGGTTTGTTCATTCTACCAACAGTTACTCCATTAAGCTTTTCATCCTTAAAGTTTTTTTCTAATGTGTAGTTCTCAAATACTTCTAATCGTTTTTCCCTATTGGCCTTGCGATATACCTTATCAGTAGATGTATCTTTTATAAGGTTCCAACCTTCAAGGTTTATTTCTTCTAATTCTTCTTTATTAATAGGTTTCATTGTAGTTGCTTAGAATAGTTAGCGTAGTCATAACACGGAGTTTCTCGGAGTATTGGTAGCTATACATTGCTATAATAAATTCCTGTTTTTTTAGGATTAACCCCAACCTTTGGTTCTTCATTTAGCCATTTCATCCTTTCTTAACATCAATATGCTTCTCTGGAGATCCAGGTGTTCAAAAAATCAACACGCGCAGCTTTTGTCTTGCAATAATAAGTTTTTCTAATACTTAAGACTCACTTCTTTTCATCATAATCTACCATACTATATCTTATAAATATTTACATTGTAGAAGTAATAAAACATTGTTTTTGACAAATGCCCAAGACCTCGAAGTAACCCGTAGGCATTATTCATAGAATACAGTCAGCTCTCTACATTGATTTCAGTCGCTTTGTCTATCTCAGGCATTTGTCGGTAGTAACTTCAACTCGCAAGCAACCAAGTAAGCGCTTCCTCGGAGTTATCAAAATACCGGGTCTTAAAAGAATCGGTACTGTCTTCTTCCATCGTTTGTTGAATAGATAGTTTGGGAACATACTCTTTGCTCAACAAGAGCGCTATTTTCTTAAAGCCAATCTCTTCATACACTTTAAACAAGTTTTCATCAATCCATTGCTGAATATCGGGCGTGATAATAAATTGAAAATCAACCATGTCGCCCAAAATAAATTTAGGAGTATGTTGGTAAATAAGCTTAATAAAATCTCTCAGCGACTCAATATATTCCGCTGATTGCATGTTGAAAGTATCTTCACTATAGGAGAAATAAAACATTTGTTTTGAGGGATCATTTGAAACCTCGAAGTAAGAACTTTTGTATATCGTTTCCATAAATTAAAAGTTTAACTGTAGAAGTCGTCTCGACTTTTAGGATGTTGTTGAAAACTTGTCCTGTAAGGATCTTGCTTTTGTTCGATAACGAGGAGATTTTTTTGAGTCATAGCAGCACTACGGCGGTAAAAAATCTCGAAGTTAACGGACAAAATGAGTCGTTTGTAATTCATTAATAAAAGTCGAGACAACTTCGTATTCTAAAATGTATCATGATTAAATCACTGGTAGTGAAATAATTATTTTTATGAAACCTACAAATGCCTGGTAATCTAGCATTTTCATCAATTGTTGTGCTTAACCGATGGTATACAAAAAAGACTTAAAACGCGCCACATAGGCGCTATTAATGATAGGTATATTCCAATAACACGCTGCTCAGGTCAAACATTTGCCATTAGCAACTTTACCCTGCGAGCAACCAAGCCAGGGCTTTCTCCTGGTCATCAAAATATTGGGTTTTAAAAGCGTTGGTAGTATCTTCATCCATCGCTTGTTGAATAGATAATTTGGGAACATATTCTTTACTCAATAGGAGCGCCATTTTCTTAAAGCCAACCTCTTTGTATACTTTAAACAGGTTTTGATCAATCCATTCTTGAATATCGGGCGTGATAATAAATTGAAAATCCATCATGTCACCTAACATCAGCCTGGGGCAATGCTGATAAGTAAGTTGAATGAAATCTTCCAGTAACTGAATATATTCCGTTGGCTGCATGTGATAAGAGCTTTCATTGTAAGCGTAATGAAACATTTCTTTTGAGGCATCATGCAAGACCTCGAAGTAAGAATTTTTATATATGACTTCCATAAATGAAAAGTTTGATTGTGCGCTGGGTTTTATAGTTATTAAGACATTGGTAGTTCAATCCTCCCTATAGAGCTAACAAACATTTATTGACTACTTTATTGTTTATCAATAGTTGTGTCTGTATTTGTGGTAGTGTATAGGTAATAAATGTAAAGGAAAAGATATTTGGGTATTTTGTAATTGAGGTTAGTATGTACTGCCAAGAGTTGAAGTTTGTCACAAATTATAATAACCAATTATATAACAAAAAAATATACAAAGAGTTATATAAAAATTACTAACGGTATGCATTTGCATAAGTTTTTCTCTGTCAGCCTATAATTTCTTTTTGATCATAAAGTCGAGCTAAAATTAAAGCTCAATCATACGTTATATCAATTAGTGTATGATTAGCAAGCCTCTGCTCTTGTCTTATCCCTCTAAATATTCCTCGCTAGTTACTCTAATTTAGCCCTCCCCGAAATATTCTGAAATATTTTTCAAACAAGCCTTTTACGACATTAGTTGTTACTTACAAATCAGTTCAACCATCATCCATCTAAGGTATGCATATGCAACAAAATGAAGCTGAAACTCAGCAAAATCAATCATCTGTTGTTCAAACCAAGCAACAAACAAAGGGTAGTTTTCAGCTTAAGAAAAGTACTGGATATAAAACCAAAGAAGCTGCAAAACCTCTTATTCAAGCGAGGCAACGCCCCATACAACGCCATGAGGGCTACCAACCACACGCTGCTAAGCAGCAGCCAATTCAGCGCAAAACCACTCAAAAATCGGAGAAAATAGCCCAAACAATGGGGCAACAATATGGGGTAGACACCTCTAGTCTACAATTTAACCACAACTCTTCGTTTCCAGGAAAATTAGGAGCTGAGGCTACTATACAAGGCAATAAGATTGATTTTGCCCCAGGCAAAGACAGTGAGGCAAATATTAAACATGAGGTGGGGCACGCTATAGATAACGCCAAAAATGGCACTCCTAAGGGTGACAAAGTAGTAAATGGACAGATGGTAGATACTACCCGTGAGGCAGCGGCTGATAAGATGATGAATGCACCTCTACAGTTGCAAAAAGCAGAGATGTTCTCAAACTTTAGCGCGACAACTCATAGTAATACACCAGTACAACGCAAGGTCTTTGTAGATGACAGTGAAGTAAAGGAGCATAAGAAAAAAGCTATCTTTGATGCCTTAGAAAGAAGCTCTTCAGTATTTACTTTTGCTAATGATGAGGAACTGGATAATGTTATAGATATACTGGAGGAAAACCCTTCCTTGATACGGATAGCTACTGGCCAAACCTTTAGGCGGTTATTAAAGACATCCAAAAACTTTTTGTCTAATCTGAGAAATACTTTGATTGAAGAATGGAATGAAATTACGAGTATGCTCGATCCAAGAGAGGTGCTTCAGGCAAGGGTAGCGTTTGGCATAGCAGCCCAAGGAGGAGTGGCAGCAGAAACTTTAGTGAGAATGCAACAAGTAGTAGAAGATTTTACTCAAGATGCATTTAAAATAACTGAACGATACAATGAGCCTACGTACAGTAGTAAAAAAGGGCTAAGTGTAACAAAACGAAACTATGGCTATCATCTCACGGCCATTAAAAACCTGTCAGGTATTGCAGCTACGGGTTTGTCGCCTTCTGAAGGAGGAAAAGACAGGGGATCGTGTTCGATGTGTACAGAAGATCAAAAAAAAGGTTCGGAACAAACGAGTACAGGGGTAATAGCATTTGGCATAGAGCCGAGTGTGTTTAGAACTTATATCAATCAATATGAAGACAATCGTCAGCTCAATCAAGGACAGCATAAAGCTTTAAAACCAGTCATGTTGCGTTTTCATATGGATAAAAATATGCGAAAAGATGCTAAAGAAAGCGAAGATGGGAATAGAATAGATTATATGGACTCCAGGGCACGAAACACAACCATGAGAATAGCTCCTCCACTAATAGACGTATTAACCAATGAAGGATGGATACCCTTGTTGGATTATCAGTACGACGAACAACAAATACTGGAGTTAAGAGAAGTAGACAACGACCCTAAACGGGATAATAAAAATTGGGACAATACAGGAGCCTATTCAGCCGATGAAGCCAGGGGTATTATGCCTGCACTTACTAAAGTAAATGTTAAAGATCCCAGAACAGATCTTGCCAAGCTACGAGACAAGTCTTTTGCCCACTCAGCAGGAACATTTACTTTTAGGGGGGCTACTATGCAAGACAGTGGCAATCTCAACACTTGGGAGTATGTGTTTAGTTTAAAACCTAAGAGCAAAAAAATAGACAAATGGATCAACGAAGCCATTGGCAAGTATGTCAAAAACTACTCTGGCAAAAACGAACGTCACCTCAAGGAGTTTGAGCAAAGTAGTATGTTTACCTCCTCATCATCTAAATCATCCAAAAGTCAAAAGAACAAATCGTCTAGCAAAAAGTCATCTAAAGGAAGCAATAGTCAGCGTTCGGGCACTTACACCGGAAACTTCAACGAGATAGAGACTTCGGGAGAAGGTTTAAACTGTTTGCTTTGGTCGGTTACTCAAGGAGCCCCCCACATAGACCCACAAGAAGAATACATAAAAGCATTGAGAGCACAGTTAGAGAGGGAGAACTACGTACAACCCAACGATATGATTGATATTTATGGAGGTGCCGGGGCAGTATTGGCAAGCACATTGGGGATACGTATACAGGTGATAGAATTAACCGGAGGTGGAGAAGTGCAACACCCTGAACTGGGCACAGGCGGACCTTTAGTAACCATTTTGCACGATGTCAATCACTTTAGTACCTTACAGCCCAGGAATTAGATAAAACTTTTCTCAAACATACAAGTGGAAACTCCCTTTACCTCTATCAGATTAAGGGAGTTTCCATATTTTTTAATCAACATTTGCTGTTCTATTCTAATACCTAAAACTCACCTCTTTCCCGTCATAATCTACAGTAATGGTACGATTGGCAAAGGTAGGATTCTCAATGAAAAGTAGGCCCAAAGGTGCCACAATCAGGCGTTCTACCTCGCGCTGTAGAGGTCGTGCTCCATATTTGGGATCAAAACCTTCTTCGCCAATAAACTCAATCAGGTTTTTGGTAAACTGTAGCTGCACACCACGCTGCTTGATACCATCGCGCTGTTGAATATCGTCGAGTTCTTTGCGGGTAATCGCCAATATGGTTTCTTTTTCCAAAGGATTGAAAGCCAAAATAGCATCTACCCTATTATAAAATTCGGGGCGGAAAAACGAACGAATGTTTGATTCATAATCTTGCTCCTGGTAGCTTCGAAACCCTAACGAACTACGATTGGTTGCTCCCAGGTTGGAAGTCATAATAATGATGGTGTTGCGAAAATCAGTCAGACGCCCCGCTGCATCCAGCAAAATGCCTTCGTCAAGCACCGTAAGTAGCGCGTCAAAAATAAGCGGATTGGCTTTTTCGATCTCGTCTAACAGCAATACCGAAAACGGTTTTTGTCGCACATGTTGAATGAGTTTGCCTTGCGAACCGATTAAACGATAGATTTGAGATGGATGTTGAAACTCACTCATATCCAGGCGAATAAGCGGCTCATAAGCTTGGCCTTTGCCAAAAAAGTACGACGAAATGGCTTTTACGGTGGCCGTTTTACCCACTCCGGTAGGCCCGGCAAAAATCATCGTGGCCACTGGTTTATTAGGGTCATTGAGCCCTGCCTTGAACACTTTGATGATATCAGAGATTCTATCAACCACATGGTCTTGCCCTTTGATTTTGACTTTAAAAAAGTCCTTGAGTTCGGTTTCGTTCAAAAACAAATCATCGCGCAGCAAAAAATCTGGAATGCCACTTTGTTGGGTAAAGTTGGCGATGACTTCGGGCAGGTCTATCTCGGGGGTTTTGTCTTGAATGGCGCGGTTGGCGCAGGACATCAGGAAACGCACGGCTTTGCCTGGAAAACTCTCATATTTGATAAAACGATCCAATAGTACATAGGCCATTTCCTGGGCTTTGGCCGTAAACGATACCTGGCTACGCTTGCTGATGTATTGGTTAAAGTACTCAAACAGCTTAAGCGTGGTTTGGGTATCCATTTCGTCTATCTTCAAGATGCGAAAATTTTCAACAAAGCCAGGAATCAAACGACGCATCACTTCCAGTTCTTCGGGGGTTACTTCGCTGACCATGCGCAACTTGCCCCGCTGAATAAATGAAGTCAAAAAAGCGGCGACTGAATCTTCAGGACCTTCTCCCCCAGTGAGCGCCAGCATCACAAAGTTTTCGAGCCATAAAACTCCTCGACTGGTCTCCAGCTGGTAGACCATATCTTCGCAGATGAGCTGCCACTCGCCTAAATACTTAGCCTTGGCCGTAATGCGGCTGGGAGTGGTGCGCCAAAACGAATTTCGCTCAAAAAAGTCTTTGGTCTTTTGTTGATTGGTAATCTTGCGAATGGCGTCATGAATAACCGCACTTTTGCCTACTCCACTCTTGCCTACCAACAATACATTGGATTTTTCATTGATCACAATATTGATCAAGTGGTCAATCAATTCGCCTCGCTCCCAAGCTACATCGGGCGTCCCTTTACGGTTTTCTTTGCGGGCATGAGGCAATCGTTCAGAAATGGCATTCAGTAGCTTAAACTGGCTGTAGCTCCATTGAGGATCTTTGTCTTTTTTGCGCTTGGGTATTTTTACCTTCACCTGCTCTAACCAAGGAGTAGAAGGAATGAGTAGGTTGTAAATATCATCGGGAGTAAGGGCATGAAAGGTATCTCGGGAAAAGTGCTCTACTAACCGATCCAGGTCTTTTTCATTATAGAAATAAAAGTTTTTGTGTAGCAATGGCAAAAAGCATTCATAATACCCCGATTCGTTGCTGCCATATACGGCATCTATCTTTACTTCAAGCGTCTCTTTTACGGGGTAAATACGATCATTTTCCTGGTAGTGAGGGCGTACTTCCAACGAAATGTTTTTGATGCGCACATTCTTGATTTCGGGCTCATAAAACCAACTGTCCTTCATTTGCTTCTCGATGTATTCGGAAAATGAAGACCGCAAACTCTTGACATCATCGGCTACTACTTGCTGACTGTAGCCCAACAACTGGCCAAAAACGGCACCATTGGTCAACTGCCAACATACCAAGGGGTATTCTACAATTTTCATAATCAATTAGTTGGTTTTATTTAAAGTATGATCTCTTGCTTTTTAAGATTGATCAAAAGGCAAGATAGTATTTTAAGTAGCAAGGGGCAAATGCACAAAAGTATGGTCAATAAAAAACCCTTTTAGAACCATTTGTTCTAAAAGGGTAAGTACAACAATTGACAGAATAATTAACACTAATTAAATTAATTTTTAGTATCACAGACAGCACGCAGGTTTTGGGAAAAGGGTTGCCTCTATAATTATAAATTGATGAATTATTAATTGATTAATTGACCTTAAAAGAAGGGATTCTAATCAAAAATACCCTCTTGGAAACACTCCAAAAGGGTATTATGCTAACAGAATAATGAATTTTAATTTGGTGTCACTTTACGTATAACATTGCTATACAGGGATTACTAGTTCTTGATGATTTTGCGTAAAATAGTCTCTTCGCCAAGCTTGATTTTGAACAAATAATAGCCCGCCGCTAAATGATGGATGGGCAAAGTCATTTCCCCGTTTATCAAACGCTGATTGCGTTTCAATACTACCGCTCCTTGACGATCCAGCACTGTTACATTTATTTCATTACCAGTTACTTGTCCTTTGATACGAAAGTACACCACATTGACGGTTGGGTTAGGAAACAAGGTGAGTTGAGCATTACCCAGGTTTTCGGCCAGTGCTGTAGTTTGGTTTACGGTCAGGGTTTGATTTACCCCTTGAGCTGTTTGATAGTTCGTATTCCCGGCCTGGCTGGCAGTAATCGTAGTGGTACCTAGACTCACAATGGTTACCGTATTGCCTGAAATAGTGGCTACTGCGGTATTGCTACTTGTATAAGTAATGGCATTGCCTGAAGCGCCTCCAGTGGCCATTAAGTCAAAAGCAGCATCGCCTACAATTTTGGTGGCATTGGTACCCAAGTCAAAAGTGATCGTTTGAGTGGCTTTATTTACAGTAAGCGTTTGAGGTACATCAGTCGCGGCATTGTAGTTCGTATTCCCAGCTTGACTGGCGGTAATGGTGGCAGTGCCTGCACCTACAATAGTCACCTTATTACCCGAAATAGTCGCTACTTTAGCATCTGAAGAAGTATAAGTGATGGCATTGCCTGAGGCACCGCCAGTAGCTGCTAGATTAAACGCAGCATCACCAAAGGTTTTGGTGGTTAATGCCCCAAAAGCAATGATTTGATTGGCTTTGTTTACGGTAAAGGGTTGAGAAACATCGGTCGCGGCATTGTAAGTAGCATCGCCTGCCTGACTGGCGGTAATAGTGGTCGTTCCTGCGCCTACAATAGTCACCGTATTGCCCGAAATAGTGGCTACCGAAGTATTGGATGAAGTGTAAGTAACCCCTAAACCAGACGAAGCTGTCGCAGTTAAATTAAATGCAGCATCTCCAAAAGTTTTTGCAGTCAACGCGCCAAAAGTAATGGTTTGGTCGTTTTTATTTACCGTTCCAATAAGGTTTACGGTATAAGTAAATGTGTTAAGATCATTACTTTTAAAAGTCAGCACCCCACTTTTGGCTCCTGCGCTACTGGTATTCATCGCTATGGTAATGGTAGTACTGTTTCCAGTAGCCACCGTACTGGCTGGTGTCCCTACCAGGCTAAAATCTCCAGTGGCCACAAAGTCACTCAAGTTGAGCGCAATACTTCCAGTATTGCTAATCGTAAAATCTACCTGATTGGTGCCATTCAAAATCGTAGAACCAAAATTATGATTTCTGCTACTGGCAATGATGGTGGTATTTTGTTTAAACTCCATAGTGGTAGCAGGCGTTAGCTTTCGAACTGCTTGATTACCCCCCTCGACAATATATATATTTCCCTGAGTGTCCAGGGTTATGTCATTTGACTGATTAAGCTGGGTAGACAGTGCATTTCCTTCCAGCAAAGTAAACCCAAAACCACCTCTGCCTGCTATTGTACTTATAACTTGGGTGGTGGCATTTACTTTACGAATGCGACCACCGTTTTTTTCCAGAATATATAAATTACTGCTGGCATCTAGTGCTACACTTGCAGGTGCAAACATAAACGCTGAAGTAGCTAACCCGCCATCACCCGAGGATCCTGGAAACCCAAAGCCTGCTACAGTGCTTATGTTACCTGTTCCCGCGTCTATTTTGCGAACACGATTATTGTTCTGATCAGCAATGTAAATATTGCCACTACCATCTATAGTTAGTCCAGCAGGGCTATTCACTTGAGCAGAAGTAGCTACTGCACCATCACCTGAAAAACCAGCCACTCCCGTACCAGTAATGGTAGAGATATTACCTGTACCCACGTCTATTTTACGAATCCGATGATTACTCTGATCGGCAATGTAAATATTACCACTGCCATCGATAGCCAGCCCGACAGGGCTATTCAGCTGAGCAGAAGTAGCTGCTGCACCATCACCTGAAAAACCAGCCACTCCTGTTCCTGCAATGGTAGAAATGTTGCCCGTAATTGCATCTACTTTACGAATCCGATGATTTCTTTGATCTGATATATATATGTTGCCGCTGGCATCTACCACTATTCCAGTAGGGTTATCCAGTTGAGCGGCGGTAGCCAAACTACCATCACCCGAAAATCCTCTTGTTCCTATGCCAGCAATGGTACTTACATTGCCTGTGATAGCGTCTATTTTTCTTACCCGATTATTTCCATTATCGGTAATGTAAAAGTTACCACTGGCATCTTGGGCTATACTATGAGGTGAGTTGAAAGCGGCTGAAGTGGCTACTCCACCATCACCAGAAAAACTACTGGCAATGAATCCTCCATAACTATCTGCTTGCCCTACCAAGTGACTAATAACGCCAGTAGTGATCGTGATTTTTCGTATCCGTTGTCCTCTTTTATCTATGAGTACAATATTGTTATTGGCATCCATAATCAATCTTCTTACTGATAATTCGGCGGCAGTAGCCAAGCCATCGTCACCACTAGAGTTGTCGTTGCCATTACCAGCAATGGTAGATATGTTTCCAGTACCAGCCTCTATTTTACGAATACGAAAGTTTTCACCGTCTCCAATGTATATGTTGCCAGCAACATCTATTGCTATAGATCCAGGATCAGCCAATTGAGCCGCAGTAGCCAAACCACCATCACCTGAGAATCCAAAAGCTCCCGTTCCAGCAATGGTAGTAATGATGCTTGTGGTAGCATCTACTTTACGAATACGACGATTTCTGCTGTCGGCAATGTACAGATTTCCAGCGGCATCAAAAGTAATATCGCTAGGGCCAAAGAGTTGGGCAGCTGTGGCCAGACCTCCATCGCCCGAAAAGGTACCTCCTCCCGCTCCAGCAATGGTAGAAATATTGCCAGTGGTTATATCTATTTTACGAATACGGTGGTTGTTTCGGTCAGCAATGTATAAGTTCCCAGTTTTATCAAATATCAACGCATTAGGGCTGTTGAGTTGAGCCGTACTAGCCAAGCCTCCATCACCCGAAAACCCTCCAGCTCCACCTCCGGCAATCGTGGTAATAATGCCCGTAGCGACGGTGATTTTACGGATACGGCTTCCTGTACCAAAATAAACATCACCGCTAACATCTACTGCAATACAGGAGGGAGAGTTCATACCCGCATTAATGGCCAGTCCACCATCTCCTGAATGAGTATTGCTCCCCGTACCAGCAATGGTGGTAATTTTACCATTCACGTCCACTTTTCTAATCATATAATTGGTACCATCGGCAATGTATAAATTCCCTTGAGTATCAAAAACCATATCGCTTGGATCATTTAAAGGAGCTAGGTTGGCGTTGATGCCTTCAGGGTTTAGACCTGCGATGAGGCTTATTTGGTACTGAGCGTGGCTGGTGATACTGGTAATTAATAGGATTACCAGTAATTGTATCATTGTCTGAATTTGTTTCATTATCTGTCTTTTGTGAAATGTTACAGTATTAGTTGACAGTATTAAAAGTTCGTATCGTTGTGTGATTTTTATAAATTCTTTGGCAGCACGCAGACTTGGGAAAAAGGGTTGCCTCTATAATTATAAATTGATGAATTATTAATTGATGAATTGACTTTAAAAGAAGAGGTTTCTAATCAAAAATACCCTTTCAGAAATACTCTAAAAGGGTATTATGCTAACAGAATAATGAATTTTAATTTGGTGTCACTTTACGTATGACATTGCTATACAGGGATTACTAGTTCTTGATGATTCTGCGTAAGATAGTCTCTTCACCAAGCTTGATTTTAAACAAATAATAGCCCGCCGCTAAATGATGGATAGGCAGAGTCATTTCACCATTTATGAGGTGTTGGGTACTTTGCAATGCTACTACACCTTGACGATTTAGCACCGTTACATTTACCTCAGTGCTTTTTATTTGCCCTTGAATGCGAAAATATACCACATTGACGGTTGGGTTAGGAAACAAGGTGAGTTGAGCATTACCCAGGTTTTCGGCCAGCGCCGTAGTTTGGTTTACTGTCAGAGTTTGATTTACTCCTTGAGCTGCTTGATAGTTCGTATTCCCAGCCTGGCTGGCAGTAATCGTAGTGGTACCTGGCCCCACAATGGTTACCATATTGCCTGAAATAGTGGCTACTGCGGTATTGCTACTTGTGTAACTAATGGCATTGCCCGAAGCGCCTCCAGTGGCTGTTAAATCAAAAGCAGCATCGCCTACAATTTTAGTGGCATTAGCACCTAAATCAAAAGTAATGATTTGTCCAACCTTGTTTACCTTCAAAGCCTGTAGCACGTCATTGGCCGTATTATAGTTAGCATCTCCTGCCTGGCTGGCAGTGATGGTAGTCGTACCTGCACCTATAACGGTTATAAGGTTGCCAGATACAGTGGCTACTTTGGGGTTTGAACTCTTAAAAGTAACCGCATTGCCTGAACCTCCTCCAGTAGCTGATATTGCAAAAGCCTGATCTCCATAGGTTTTGGTAGGTAACGCATCAAAAGTTATAGATTGATTGGCTTTGCTTACAACAAGGGTTTGAGAAACATCATTAGCCGCTTTATAATTATTATTTCCAGCTTGTTTTGCCGTAATGTTCGCAGTTCCTACCCCAACAATGGTTACTTTATTACCCGAAACCTTTGCCACATTGGCGTTGGATGAAACATAGTTAATTGGACTGCCTGAGGCACCTCCTGTAGCTGACAAAGTGAAATCAGCTTCACCATATGTTTTGGTAGATAATGCCTCAAAAGTAATGGTTTGACTTGCTTTGGCAACTGTACCAGAAAGAGTCACTGTGAAAGTCCCATTGGTTATGTCATTACTCAAAACCGTCAATATTCCACTTTTAAGCCCTGCATTCGCTGCATCCATAACAATGGTAATAGTTGTGTTACTCCCCGTTGCCACTTCTTTTGCAGGAGTACCTACAATTCTAAAGCCTTCGGTTACAGTGATATTTTCCAGGTGTAAATTATTAC
Source organism: Microscillaceae bacterium (assembly GCA_003483885.1). Taxonomy (GTDB): domain Bacteria; phylum Bacteroidota; class Bacteroidia; order Cytophagales; family Microscillaceae; genus Microscilla. The sequence continues at coordinate 3,061 of DMXI01000620.1, read as the reverse complement.
TCCCAGTGTTTTCGATGGTAAAATCTATGTTTTTGGTGGCTGCTAAAGAAGTACTACCAAAATCTTGGCTACCAGCATTGGTGATAGTAGTAGTATTTTGCTTAAGACCTATAACAGATGCAAGTGTAATGCGTCGTAGTACATGGTTGCTTGCATCTGCACAATATATATCACCATTATCAGCCACAACCATTCCTTGAAGAGAACCACCAATATTGATGCTATTTGCATTTCCTCTGTTGCCATTAAATGAAGAGCTTCCTGTACCAGCAATACGATAGATTTTACCATCGGTGGTAATTTTAAAAATACGCGCCTGACCTGACCCTATATAGACATTGTCACTGGCATCTAAGGTGATACTTTGAGGGTTGCCAATGGCCACTCCAGTCGCCGCTCCTCCATCGCCTGGATATGCACCAGACCCTCCAACAATTGCATTAATGATACCAGTAACTGCATCTACCTTACGAATCGTTCCGCTTCCATCAACCACATATATATTACCACGCTTATCCACCGCTACATCACTCGGGTAACGTAAAGAAGCAGCCGTGGCTGGCCCCCCATTACCGCCGTATCCTCTCACTCCGCTACCTACTACAGTGGTTACAATTCCGGTAGTCATGTCTACTTTGCGAATACGACTATTGTTGGTATCCGTAATATAGAGATTCCCAGATGCATCTATGGCCAAACCATCTACTCCCCAAAACTGGGCTACAGTAGCAAGGCCCCCATCCCCTGAATAACCACCTACTCCAGTTCCAGCAATGGTGGTAATCATTCCATTGGAAACATCTACTTTTCTTACTCTGTTATTGTTGCCATCAGCAATGTAAATGTTTCCCGAAGCATCTATTACTACACCGGTAGGGCTATTCAATTGAGCCATAGTGGCCAAACCTCCATCGCCTGAAAATCCCCTGGTGCCATTACCAGCAATGGTCGTAATAATGCCAGTAGCAACGTCTATTTTACGAACTCTATGGTTGTTTCGGTCCACAATGTACAGATTACCTGTAGCATCTTTGGCAATATTTTGAGGGCTCTCGAAGCCTGCTTTGGAAGCCAAACCACCATCTCCCCAATACCCTGAGCTATATCCACTATTGCCATTGCCCGCTATCTGGATTAACTGCCCGGTATTCACCTCTACTTTTCCTGCATAATAGTAGTGATCATCTATAAAATATACATCTCCCTGAGGGTCTAAAGCCAATCGGTAAGGTTCTGCTCCAGCGTCAGTGGCGGGACCTCCTGCTCCAGTAAAGCCGCTTCCACCATTCCCCATAATGGTAGAAATTATACCAGTGGTAGCATCTATTTTACGAATGCGATTATTGCCTAAGTCAGCTATATAGATATTATCTGCCGCGTCTACCTTTATCCCATCAACGCTACTTATTTGAGCTGCAGTAGCCAAACCTCCATCGCCTGAAAAACCAGAGGAACCTGTACCAGCAATGGTGGTGATAATTCCAGTACTAGCCTCTATTTTGCGAACTCTTCGATTACTTTTATCAGATATATAAACATTATTGTGGGCATCTACCGCAATGCCTTCTGTATTATTCAATTTAGCCGCGGTAGCCAAACCTCCGTCACCTGCAAACCCTCTACTAGATGAACCTGCAATGGTAGATATAATATTTGTGCTGGCTTCTATTTTACGAACCTTATCCCCATCTGCAAAATACAGGTTTCCGTTGGCATCTACGGCAATGCCTTGCACATTGCTCACCGCAGCTGTTTTGGCTGGGCCTCCATCTCCTGAGTAACCCCAGGAACCAGTACCCGCAATGGTAGTAATGATTCCAGTAGCAGCAGTAATTTTTCTAATGTAATATTCATTAATCGTTAAATAGATATTGCCTTGAGCATCCATGGCCATGCCTTTTATACTCCCTAGTTTAGCCCTAATGGCTAAGCTTCCATCTCCTGACACCCCTCTTTCTCCAGTACCTGCAATGGTAGTAATCTTACCCGCAGCATCTATCTTACGGATTCTATACCTTTGAGCAATGTAGGTATTCCCTTGAGCATCTCGGGCAATGTCCGATAAACTCCCTATAGGCACTTGCCTGGCATCGACTCCTTCAGGATTCCCTCCCGCAGCATTGCTTATAAAATATTGAGCTTGAACCGTAAAAGTGGTAATTAATAGTACTAAAAGTACCTTCATCATTGATTGTAATTGTTGCATTATTCTGTCTTGTCAAAAACGTTTAAAGTCTTATTGGGCAATCTTAAAGTTGCCACTTCCTGAATGGTTTTTATAAATTCTTTGGCAACACGCAGACTTAGGAAAAAGGGTTGCCTCTATAATTATAAATTGATGAATTATTCATTGATTAATTGACCTTAAAAGAAGGGGGCTCTAATAAAAATGCCCTTTCGGAAGCACTCCAAAAGGGCCTATAACAATTGACAGCCTAATATTTTTATGATTGCTTATCCACCGCCTTTGTTAGGCTGGTATGAGGGTAAAGTTGACCGATACGCTACCTGTTTTACCCGCTTCGCTACTAGTGTATTTCAGTTCGCTGGCGCTAATATTCACCCCTGAAAATGTCAAACTGGTGCCATCGGCCAAAGTGAGCGTAAGCGTGGTTTGGTCAGTAGACAAGGCCCAGGTTCCAGTTTGGGTAGTGCCAGTGCGAGTAGTCAAGTTAAACGTTTGTTGGCCATTGGCCTCGGCAAAAGTAATGCGATAAGACGTATAAGCGGTAGTAACATCAGCGCCCACCTCTAGCACTTGGGAAACTTTCCAGGTATTGAGCAAATTGGCATTGGTAGTGGTACCTGTGGGTGCTGGATCATTAGTCGTATTGTTGCAACTCTGCAAAGCCAAACCAATGAGTAAGGTCCATAATATGATGATATGTGTTTTTTTCATTTGAATGTTTTTTGTGTTTTATTTTTAGACCTGATAGGTTTTGAAAATCTGTCAGGTAGGGTGTTTAGAATTGATGATTTTTTTCCCTATGTTTTTATTAAAGTTGTCAATGCTCCAACTAAGCCCCTCCTAACCTCCCCTTGGGGAGGAACGTTACTCGTG
>DMXI01000208.1 GCA_003483885.1 Microscillaceae bacterium | reverse complement strand
TGTCACCCAGAGCACCGCGAAGGGTCTGCGTGGTAGACGCTATTCAGATCCCTTGGCTGTGCTACCAATGACCACTTTGAGAGATTGTGGAAATGCAGCCCTAAAAGATTGCTTCAGAATTGTGGATTCAAGACAATATTATATTCCAAATTTCCCTCCCACAATTCTTCGCAAATAACAGCCCTCTTAAGTTGTCATCTCCATTGATGTGTTTTGGGTACCAAAAAATTAGCACTCTGCATGACAAGTAGAACTCCTACAACAAAATTTAATTTTGTCATCGGTATGAAAGAAAAGAGCAGTTTGAGTAGCCAGATGTACTGGGCTTGAGGGCAATTGCCTTACGCTAAGCTCGCAAGCTCGGTTCTTCCTTCGTCAAAATGACAAAACCCTGATAAAGATTACCAGGGTTTTAGCACATCTATTTTAACTATTTACTTATTGAGTTCTCCTTCGCTCTTCTTCTGAACCTGTACGACGACTTTTAGCTTTACGAAGCTTCAGATTGCCTAAGTTGTAGGTCAGGTTTATCCTGAACAGGTTTCCTTCAATGTCATAATTCCAGTCATACACCATATTCGCCGAAGGCTCATGAATGCTAAACCGGTAAAAAGACCCCAGATTGAACATATCGGTCCAGTTGAGCGCCATACTAAACCGTGATGAAAACGTTTTTTTGAGGCCTAAATTAAACGAGGCTTGCTCAGGCAGACTCCCCACACCAATGCGTTGGGAGGAGTTGGCTTGGGCGCTTAGCTCAATGGCCCATTGTTGCGGAAGTTTAAAGGTTTGGGTAATATTTCCTCGCACATAAGCATTGGTATAAACAATGGGCCTACCTTCTACCTGAGGCTGTAGCCGTTGCCAATAGGCAGAAATACTGTAGCGACTTTCCCACCATTTGGTAATGGTCACCGGAAAATTAATCCCTATCATAGCGGTTTTGAGATCGGGCATATTGGCCGAACGAGTCAACATTAAATTGTCCTCAGCAAATACTTCTGGTTGATAAGTAAGGGCATTGTCGTCATCGGTAAACTGAAGTTGTAACAAAAAGCTGCCCCACTGATAAGAAGTATTGACGCGTCGGCTAATGGTCGGACGAATGTCAGGGTTGCCCCCTAAAATGGTATTGTACCCCCAAACCATAAAAGCTGGTGCAATATTGCGGATAGATGGACGGGTGATGCGCTCGGTATAAGAAATTTGAAAGCGTTGGTTTTTAGAAATCTGATAACTCAAATAGGCACTGGGAAATGCTCGGAGGTAATTTTGTAGTAAAATATCTCCTTCTATATTAGAAATAAGGTCACTGTTGTAATACTCTAATCGTACTCCAGCCTTGAAAGAAAGTTTGCGATGTGGTTTGAAATCCAAACTGGAATAAATGGCCCCCAATTGTTCTTGTAAGCGAAAAACATCGGTAAAACGAGGGTCATCTACCCATAGATTGTTTTCAAGATTGGCTAGTTGTAAGTCGTTGGTAAAAGAAGAAAGCGAACCCTTGAGGCCAGTAGACAATTCAAGCGTGGGGGTGAGCGAATGGGTATAATCTAACTTGGCCACCTTAAACTCAATGGGCGTGATCTTTCGCGAAATAAATTCACGGGTGTTCAATACCATGCCGTTTGGGTCCGTAATTACCTCGGCATAATCGGTAGGGTTTTGCTCAAAAAAATGCAAATAATCTACATCAAAGCTCAAGCGACTCTTGTCAGAAAATTGATGCCTAAAATTAAAATTGAACATCCAGTGTTGCCAGTCATTACGCTCAAAAGCATCTATAGCGGGACTAAAGCTTTGCCCAGTGTTATCATCTACCTGCGCTCTAATGTCGGTATCCATGGCCCAAGTCCTTAAATACCCAGCAAACAACACCCCTACCGTGGTTCGTGGTGAAAAATCATAATCTATCCCTGTCCTATAGTTGTACAAGCCCGTTTCGGCAGGGCGCAATGCCAAAATGTGGGTATTGGTAACCACTCCATTATAAATGTTTTGGCGGTCAATGGTTACATCTTGCCTTACCAGGCTATAGTTAGCCGATAAATCAGCGAAAAAATTGAACCTGTTTTGGCGCATATTCAAATTGACACTTCCACCATATTTGGGGCGTAAACCATAAGCGGTATTGGCATTGGCTATCAGGTGGAGTCCTTCAGTTTGTTGTTTTTTGGTAATGATATTGATGATGCCTGCATTGCCTTCAGCATCAAACGAAGCAGGCGGTGCCGTAATAAGCTCAATGGATACTACATTGTCTGAATTCATTCCCTGAAGCAACTGAATAAGCCCTGCCATCTCCATGCGCATAATTTTGCCATCCAGCATCACCAATACTCCTGCCTTACCCTGCATTTGAATTTGCCCATTAATGCGGTCCACCTCTATGCCTGGGGAGCGTTCCAAAATGGTTAAAATATCAGAACCTTTGGCAATGATGCTGCTTTGTACATTGACCACCGTACGATCAATGCGTTGTTCCAGTAAAGGTTTTTGAGCCGTCACCGTGACCGCCTCCAGTGTTTCTTTATGCTCAGCCAAAGTAACCCGAAAAGGAGGCAATGGTTTTGCTGATGATATTTCTATCTTAGGAATCACGAATGTTTGGTAGCCAATCATCGATATTTTTAAGGTATAGGCTCCTGGTTTTACTTGCTGGATGATAAAAACGCCTTTGTCATCGGTCACTACGCCTTTTATCAGGCCTTGAGTAGTAGGGTGAAGCAACAATACATTGGCAAATGGAACAGGTTCTTTTTGAGGGGTTGTTACTTTACCTTGTACTTGGTTTTGTGCCCAGCCAATAGCGGCCATTTGTATGAATAAAAAGAAAAGAATAAAGTTTTTCATCGGTCTATTTTGAATGGTTTGGAAGTGAAATTAGCGGCTCTTTAGGTAAGTTTTTGAGATAAATGCCTGATGCATTTTGCCACAGGATATATCATCGGCCAAGCCTGACCAATCTATTTGGTATCAGTAAACGGTGTATTTGTACAGCTTTAGAGGCCATTGGGCATTTTAAGTCTCTGATCTAATTGTTATTTGTTAAATTCCCCCATGTTTAGGTTTGATAAAATATATGTGGGTTGGTCGGCCCAACGCCTCGCCAGGCATGTCATTTACTGGGCCTGCTGGATGATGTTTTTTGCCTCGATCAATAGTAGCTACAAAAAATATGACGAAGGGTTTTGGTTTTGGATCAATGTAGAGTTGTGGGCAATGACGGTCAAACTCCCTTTTACCTACTTGGTCATTTATGGCTTGGTGCCTCGATACTTAATCAAAAAACAATATTCAACCTTTATGGTGGGGGCTTTAGTACTGGCCATCGTGAGCGGGATAGGGATTACTTTGGTGCATCATTTTATCACCGAAATGTCGGTTTTGAAGGCCCCTACGGCTACTTGGTGGGATTTGGCAGGCATTGGCTACAAAACCTTAGACTTGATATATGTAGCTTCCTTGCCTACAGCCTTTAAGCTCACCCAGCGTTATATCCAGCAAGAAAAAAACACCCGACAAATTATAGAGGAAAAACTAGGCACCGAATTGCAACTCCTAAAGAATCAATTACAACCTCATTTTTTGTTCAATACGTTGAATAACCTCTATGGAATGGTGCTGACCAAGGATGAAAAAACTGCGGATGTGGTACTGCGATTGTCCGAAATTATCAGCTATATGTTGTACGAATGCGACCAGCCCAAAATTGCCTTGAGTAAAGAAGTGGAGCATCTGAAAAACTACATTGCATTAGAAAAAATAAGGCACGGCAAACGGCTGTTAATCACCCTCGAGACCAAGGGTATGGAAGGAAACCAGCGCATTGCCCCGTTGTTGCTGTTGCCTTTTGTCGAGAATGCCTTTAAACACGGCGTGGCCAACCATGAACAAGCGGCCTGGATTCGGATAAATGTCTGGAGCAATGGCGAACAACTTGAGTTTATGGTAGAAAATGGCTTGGCCACCGATACCCTCGACAATGAAGCAGCGACGTTGGTAAAACACAGTGGCATTGGCTTGGAAAATGTAAAAAAGCGTTTGCAATTGCTTTATCCTGATCAACACGAATTGATTATTCGCCAACAAGATTCGTTTTTTGTAAAACTTATACTCCAAATCGGATAACTTATGATGAAATGCCTGATTGTAGATGATGAAGAAATGGCAATTAAAGTATTGGAGAGCCATATCGAAAAAGTAAGCACGCTTGAAATAGTGGCTACTTGTGCCAACGCCTTAGAAGCCTTTGCTGCTTTGCAGGAGCATTCGGTAGACCTCATCTTTCTTGACATCCAAATGCCCCGCATGTCGGGTTTTGGTTTGCTCAAAACCCTGCCTCATTATCCTCAGGTAATCATCACGACCGCTCATCGGGATTATGCCTTAGAAAGTTATGAATTTGTGGTCACCGATTATTTATTAAAACCCATTTCTTTTGAGCGATTTCTTAAATCGTTGACAAAGGTAAAATCTCCCGATGCCAAACCGATGATTACTCAGGTACCACCAGTAGTGGAGAGTCAGGAACAAAGCCCTGCGTTTTTTTACGTGAGAAGCAACCGACAATTTGTTAAAATTAACCTGGAAGAGGTACACTATATTGAGAGCCTTCGTAATCACGTCACCATTGTGACTGATGATCACAAACATACTACACTTACCAGTATTGGTGAAATGGAAGAAAAATTACCTCCTCAGCATTTTTTGCGCATTCATCGGGGGTTTATTGTGGCCATTGCGCGCATTCAGCAATTTACTCAAGGCACAGTCATCGTAGCTGGTCAAGAATTGCCCATTGGGAGCCTCTACAAGAAAACGGTACTGGATCGTTTGTCAAAATATTTGTTTTGAGGTGAGGGATGAAAAGGCTTGGCTATTTTTCAAAACTACCTCCAAAAAACCTGACATCTCATAAACAAACTCCTACTTTTTGTTTTAACTTGTCCTACTCAATAAATTGCTTATTATAAACTTTTATCTTCCATGAAAACACTCATTTTTATAGGCTTGCTGGCTTTTTCTGCCACTATTTACGCGCAAAATACTGAAATCAAAGAACTTCCTTATCACCAAATCCCTGACTACCCAGCAAACTACGAGGCGGGAAGTATGGTTGCTCGCATGATCGATGGCTTGGGGTACCGATTTTATTGGGCTACCGAAGGGCTCACTGAAAAAGACCTGGCATTTAGACCTTCTGAAAAAGCCCGAAACACCTTGGAAACTATTCAACATATTTATGATTTAACGGTGTTTATCATCAACATTCACCAAGGTCTCCCCGCCCCTCCTCGCAATAAAAACGCTCCATTGGCTTTCCAGGAATTACGTCAGAAGATTTTGTTTAATTTACAAAAGGCGAGTCAATTAATGGTCGGAAAAAACGCTCAAGCGTTTAGCAAACATCCTATTATTTTTAAGAGAGGTGACAAGGAAAGTAAACTTCCTTACTGGCATATGATCAATGGCCCTATTGCTGATGCCATTTACCATACTGGTCAACTTGTTTCTTTTCGCAGAATGTCAGGCAATCCAATGAATCCTAAAGTGAGTGTTTTTATGGGAAAAAACAGAAAATAACACGATCACTTCCAAGCAGTTGTATAAAACATTCACTACTTCATCCAGCTTTTTTCCTTAGGACTTTTTTCTTTGGGTTTTTCTCATTTTTGATTTCTCCAATTTTTAGGGATGTATCAATAACTGAACTTTATTACCCTAACTTACAGCACTTTACGCAAAGTAATCGGTATTTATCCCGCAAACTGATTATATCTGTATTCCCAAAACGTAGCTCAACATAACCAAGCTTTGCTTAGGGAAACAGCATTGATCTAGAAACTCAAATAGTAGAGGAATGGGTAGAGGCCAGTTCCAGCAACGTCTCAAAGGTAGTCTTGTTATAGGCAAAAATTGCGTCTTTCATCGCTAATTGCCAGTTTTTGATTGCTTCACTATTTGTTGGAGTCAAAGTGTCCAGTAAAGGAATAATGTCACCAGTTTGATAAATTTGATATTGGCTAATTTTGATGACCAAAGGCTGTAAAACCTTTAATTCTGTTGGCGTAAACTGAAAGAAAACATCGCTCACCTTCTCTACATTTTTGGGCACATCCATCACTGAGGGAGTAGCTGTAGTCGTTTTTGCTAGTGGTAAAGTAAACCAGAAAGTACTGCCTTTCCCTAAAGTAGAAGTTACACCTATTTCTCCCTGATGAGCTTCTACCGCTAATTTGCAAAAAGTCAACCCTAATCCAGTAGACTGTGTCCAGCCAAACTGTTTGGGGGTAGCTTGTTGGTATTGGTCAAATAGCTTATCCAAAAACTCTGGTGCAATGCCTGCCCCTTCGTCAATTACTGAAATTTTACACCGATCATTCCCCACCTCGGTTGTCACTTGAATTGCTTGATTGTGGGTGGTATGTTGGGTAGCATTGATGAGCAAGTTCACCAATACCCTGGTAAGCACCCCAGTATCCCCTTCCAGTGAAGCGGCCTCTGGCAAATTGGTGAATTTGATTTGTTGGTTCTTTTCCTGCACTACAAAACTGACCTGATTCATTGCTCCTTGGATAAGATCATCAACTGCTACGATTTCTTTTTTAAGTGGCATTTTTTGATCCTCCATTCTTTGTACATCCAGTATGTTGAGCACCAAGTGTTGCATGCGTTTACCCGAACGATTGATGGGGGTAAACTGAGGGTTTTGTTGGTCTTCTGACAAGCCAATAATCGCATTCAAAGGATTTTTAAGATCATGGACAATCATACCCATCATTTGCTGTTTAAACCTATCCAACGAAATCAGTTGTGCATTGGTACTGGTCAACAATCGGTTACTGCGTTGCTTGCTACGATAAAACAAAGCCAAAACAACCAGCAGAAGCCCTAAGAAGCCTGCGCCAATAAGCACGGTACGTTGATTGGCTTTTTGGGTTTGAATTTCAGTCTGCAGCACCCCTTCCTTTTTCGCCTGTATAACTTTCAACGAGTCTTGCTTTTGCTGATAGACGTACTGAGTTTCGAGCTGAGCAATTTTGCGGGTATTTTTTTGGTTAACCAAGCTATCTGCCAAGGTTTTATAAAGGGTATGGCTTTGATAAGCTTCTTTGTAGTTGCCCAATGCGGCATAAACTTTAGCCAAATAACGACTGCCCTCTTTAAGAACAGCAGGTAGGTTTAACCGTTGCGCAATGTCCACAGCAGAGCGTAGGTATTGCAAAGCTTCTTCGTATTGATGCTGATGATACTTAAGCTCTCCCAAGGCCACTTCAATCAATGCTTGATTTTCTTTTTCTCCCAGCATTTGCCTGATTTTCAAGGTCCGAAGTAAATGAGTTTGAGCTTTCAAATATTGCCCTTGCGCCATATGTGTAAGGCCTAAACCATGGTAAATAGTGGCCAAAACGGCTTGTCTTTGGGTTACCATTTCTTCAGATAATGCCTGATCATAATATTTAAGCGCTTGCTCATAATTCCCTACCTGATAATACCCATGCGCTACATTATTGAGTGCTGCTCCCAGGGGACGTTGATTTTGTGTATTGATCTCTAAGCCTTTCTTGACAAAAGAAAGTGATTTAGTAAAAGTACCTTGGGTGTTGTAAAGCCTGCTCAAGGCTTGGTAAACACTGTAGAGTCCTTCTATGCGATTGTTTTTTTCATTGATATACAAGGCTTTTTGATAGTTTTGTAGTGCTTCTACATAATTCCCCTTACGTAAGTGCCAACGACCTATATACTCTAAAATAATTGCTTGTTCGGTGTTATCTCCTATTTTTTTACTGATGGTTAAACCCTCCTGAAAACACTCCCTGGCTTTGTCATATCTTCCCTGAAGCTGATAAACTGCTCCCATGAGCCTTAGCGTAACCGCTATCCCTTTTTTATACTTGAGTTGCTTTCTGATCTTGAGGTTTTTTTGGTAGTAAAATAATGCTTTGTCATACTGCCCTTTAATTCGGTAAGACTTTCCAAAATCGTTGTATACCTTGGCTTCGTGTCCCCGGAGTTTGTATTGCTTAAATATTTCTAAGCTTCGGAGCATATACTCTTCCGCCTTGGGGTTACCTTGCCGCAAATAAATATTGACAATGTTTGCCTCACAGGTAGCCAGGTTTACCTTATTTTTGGCAGTTCGGTAGTATTTCAATGCTTGTTGGTAATACTCTAGTGCTTGTTGATATTTCCCCTGTTGAAAATAGGCGTTGCCCAAGCCATTTTGGCCATGCGCTACCCAAACTTTAAACTTTAGCTTTTTACTTACCTCTACTACCTTTTGATGTTGGGCAATCGCCTTGTCAAAATTACCCATCTGTCGCTGCACAATACCCAGGTTTTGGTATACATTGATGCTGTATTTGTAGGTTTTTTTATCATGTAGAAAAATTTCTAATGCCTTCTGGTAATACTCCACTGCCTTGGGGTAGTTATTCGCATCACGAAAAACAATACCAATATTAAAAAGTAAAATGCCTACCTGTCCCTGATTACCAAGTTTTTGCTTAACCGCTAAGGATTTAAAGTAAGAGTTGAGTGTTTTTTTATAGTGAGTCTCCCCATAATAAACATCTCCAATGCTTTTATAGAGGTTGGCGAGTTCGGTGGAAGCTTTCAAAGTATCCACATGCTTCAGCGCTTCTTGGTAAGCACCCAGTGCCAGGGAAGCTTTTTTTTGTTTTTGGTAAAAGGCACCTAAAGTACCATAAGTGTTGGCTCTTTCTTGCTGGCTTAGCTCTTTGGATAATACCTGTTTAAGGGAGTCAATCTTGGGCTGATATTTTTGGGCGAAGCTCTCAATACTCGAGCAACCCAAACAAATAATGGAAAGCAGGTGAAAAAAAGAATAACGCATGACGATTGTGTATGTGGTAGTGGTGTTTTGTATACTACAAAGATACCCAATGGGGCGATAAAAGCCAATAAGCAATGATCGCGCTCTTTCTTTTTTAAGCCTCTATCACCACACCTCTTTACTTCTTTGTATGTTTTCACAAACGGCTTAAAACTGTTTTTCGCAAAGCAAACACCTCCAATCTAACAACCTGTTTTTCAAAACCTTAAAATATTAAGTAGCACTATTGTAGCCCACTGGTAGCAGAAAGGTAGTAGCACCAATCTTGGCAAATACCCACCAAACCTCCAACTTGGCCTCATCAAAAAAATTACACACTTCTTCGTGCGCATTCAGGCAAAATGTAAACAAACCCACCGGCTTGCTTTGAGTAGCAATGCTAAAATAAGGGTTGCTAAGCTACTTTGGTGCTGCGAAGACAAACCTAAAAATTATCAACCATACAATGAAACTTAGAAAAAACATCAGGCTAAGGTACTTCAGAAAGAGTAAATACAATGCGGATAACAAACCTCCTCCCAGGTATTCTTACGCCATTATTTTAGCCGCTTGCGAAGGTGCAGCCACTCATCAAATTTTCACAAAAATCATCTAAGAAATTTCAATCATGAACTCATTAAACAACCCATCCGAAGTACTGAATGCATTTGTGACAGTAGCCCGGGAAACCAATATATTTTCTGGCTTAAATTCCATAAAAACTACTGTTGCCAATACACCTGAAATGTTCAAGGTAGATACTACCAAGTCACCACCACTTGCCATACAGCCTACCGCCCTATCAAACGGCTATCAAAAATTGCGAAATGCATGGTACTCGCGAAAGCTAACATTGAAACCAGTCGGTTATGATAGCCAGTTTTTTCGGTTAGTTGACTCTGAAGACAACTCTCGGGTAGCCAAGCCAGATGTCAACGGACAGATAACCCTGGAAAACAACAGTAATGATAGCTTATGGAAAATGGTGCCTGTTCCAGGGAAGGGATTTATGTTTCAATCCAGGACAAACAACAACCTGGTATTGTCAATAGAAGGAGCAAGCCTGGAGGAAGACGCCAATGTGAGAATAGATAATCTGACAACACCCCCTGGCGCTCATCAACAATGGAGAGTCTTAGCCCGTACTCCTCACGAACATGTACCTTTTAATTTACTCAATGCGGCCAATCATCAATCAATCGAGGCGGGTTCAGGCAACTTGGTTTCATTGGAGCCTTCTAGTGATTCAAGCGTACAAGATTTTTCCTTGACTGCAGTAGAAACGGTAGAAGGAATAACCTACTATAAAATAACCAACTTTGCCAATAAAAATGTACTCACAATATCTGAAGGCAATATTGAGCAACAGGTATACGATGCCGATAACGACTATCACAAATGGCAGTTTATCCTTACTCATGAGAAAACCTTTATCATCAAATCAAAGGTAGGCAATTATGTATTGGCCCTTGATGAGGCAGGAAATCAGCTCATTCAGACCTCAGAAGGCACAAATATTAACCAGCAATGGAAACTCGCGTTGAGACGGCCTTTTAATATTGAAAACGGAGGTGTCTACCAATTAGCGGACAACTATGTTGGCAATAAATTATTTAGAGGGAGTGGTACCCAGTCAAATAAAGTAGTGCAAATTGGAGGATCATCAACTGTGGATCCCGTTCCCGAATCGAATTTCGAGTTTTTTCTTGAAGAAACTACCAATGGTATTGAGTATTACAGGATTATGCTCACTGGTAAGGTACTGACAGAGGCAGGTGGAGAAGGTACAGAAATAGCGTTGGCAGATAGTTTTGTCAACATTGACACTCAGAAATGGCAAATTATATATCAATCGGGTGGCTGCTCTATACAGTCAAAAAGCAGCAGGTTGGCCATAGGAATCAATGGTTTTACCAACGCCCTGAGCCCTCCTACACCTATTCTTTCTACTAGTGCAAAGAATGGTATTGGTAACCTGTACAATCTTCAGGCAGTAGGCGATACCAGACCTTTTACGAACCATTTCGACAGCGATCATTGGTACATTGAAAACGTCCATAGCAACAAACACATTGCTATCAATGAAGGTACCAATGTAGACGATGTTTTTCAGAGGGAATACCGTTTTATAACCCCCAATGCTACGCCTTATTTCTTCAATGAAGCTTTGAATGTTATTTTCGATGTTCAACGCAGAATAGCTAATATTGTCGCCAATAAAAACTTTGCAAACCTGACAGCGGCCTATAACACCCCGGGCAACTTCTACTCCCTGGTGTTTAACTGGATCGAGCAAAACCCAGCGCTTATTTCAGCACTAGATATTGCTGGTGGTGCTAAACAATCGTTTGTAAATACCCATTACGCAGGTTTTATCGGCGGAACAGACGATGAGAAGAAAGATTTGGCAGGCGATTTCTACGACAGTGCTGCTCAAATCCGCAGCTTGTTGATGTATGAGTATTTCAATACCCATAAAAAAGTGACAGCAGGAGGACGCGATTCACGGGCAAACAATTTGGGAGATACCGCCCATTTACCCGCCAGTTACCAGTTGCTTTTTGGCCCCGAAAACCATGTCAAAGTGGATCACGATGAAAGCATTACTTCCCCTGCGGCCTATTTGGTAGAACTCGACGATCTCGCCAAAAAATTTATACTCAACAAGAGCGATGACTCACCCTATGACATCAACACTCGTCGCCCTGACCTAATCAATACGCCACTTACTAAAGCTGCTACCAACACCGAAACCTCTACGCTCAAACTAGTACAAGGAGTGCTTGGTAGTTTCAAGCAAGCCAAGTTTCCAAATGAACGTTATCCTGCTTTTGGAGAAATAGACACCGACCGTTTGAAAAAACGCACTGCTTTGGGTTTACTGGGAACTGATTTGGCCAAATGGTACAATCAGGCAGATAGGCGTTCTTTGCACCACGCCCATTTTAATTATTGCCATCCCACCGAATATTACCACGTATTGCTCAAGTCGTCTACCAGCTATGCTGCTATAGTTAATAAAACTCCAGTAGAAGTAGTATTGGATCGTCTGGGAATGGATGCCCACGCCATTACCTCACTTGCCGACGTTACCCCGTCGCTTTTTATGCAACAAGCTAAACTCCACAAAACCACCCTCGAGGAGGCGGTATATGGAGGTACTACTGCAGAAGAACGAGGAAATGTATTGCCTTTTCTTTATACCAACAATCATCTTTCTTATGACGAGCAAAATTATCAGGGAGCCAATCGCTATTACCTGAGAATAGATTGGGAAGCGGATAAGTTTCAATTAGTCAAAAACCACGTAGATATCAACGGACAATTGGTATCATCAGGAACAGAATACCTCAATGACGCCCATTATGAATTTATAGACCGATTGTGGCGCATGGTTTTGTTTAGTCAACGCGGCAACATTGACTACGCTCAAGGTTTATGGTTTATTTCCATGCCTTTGTTTAGAAACCAACCCACTGATAAACAAAGTGCCGAAGCGAGCGATACGTTAATCGAAAACAATACGTTGGTCTCAGATGCAGGACGCCAATTTGCCCGATTGAGTCTTGTGCAGACCCTTATGAAAAAACACAATATTGGTTTTAACGATGCCGCTCTTATATTTGGCCATATCAAGCCTTATGGGCAGGATTATACCTTGGTAGCCAACGATGGTACTCTAGTAAAAACCAACATGTTGGACTATTTCTTTGGCAAATTGCCCAACGAATGGGTAATTCATACTGAAGATACCAGAGATCAAAGTATTGCCAATGCCCTTGAGTATCCTACCTTAGAAACCTGCTTGGGACTAACCGTGGGTAGTATTGATTTTGGCTTGTTTTTTAAGCATGCTTTCGCCTTAAACCATTCGTGGCGGGAAGATCACAAAATACCTGCAAAGATGTACCTCAAGACCACTCATCGAGGTCGACTTAGCGGATTTTATCGCACACGTTTAATGGCCAAAATGTATGGGACAAGTTTTAATGACATGTTACGTTTGTCGGTACAAGCTTGTGTATTTTATGTGCGCGATTGGGGGCCTTTCCCTTTTTTAGTAAATACCAATGATGTCCCTGTTCAGAAAGAGTTTTTTGCCCCTTTTATAGAGTACTTAGATCTTCTCAAAAGCAAAGGTATCGCCTTAAGTGATGCGGTTTTAATGACAGGACTTGCTCAGCCTGAAGCAATAGACGTAGAAGTAGCGCAATTCTATGACGTGAGTGATCAAGATAGTTTTTACACCAGTTTTGCTCGACAGGTAAATTTGACCGCTCCTGACAAAGCATTACTAGCCCCACTGTATGGATACTTGAAAGATGCAGGACTGATTGACGCAACCACTCAGGAAGTGGCGGCAAACCCCAATGCTCAAAGTACCATTGACCAACACTACGCGGCCTTTCATAGCCAGGCCAGAAGTAGGCTTACAAGTGCCATCAATGGTATTTTGCAGGCTCAGGAGGGCGAAATATTGACCATTTCCTCTTTCAATGCGGCCCTTACTCCATTGGAAGGAGAATTTTTGGCTTGTCACATCCATCAGGTTTTAAATGATAAAACCCAAGAAAAGCCCGATTATATCAAAAAAATGGAAGCGCTCGAGCAAGAAGACACTCAAGGCTTGCTTAAGAAGGTATATGCTACGCTTAAAACCATACAAACTGATTCGCTCGGGGTGTATATGATTGGGAATGAAAATGACAACACTGACGAAACGGTCAATGGTGCTATTGAACCTGGTTTTTTTCAAGTACATAGCCCTACTATTTTTGCCAATACTGCTTTTAGCTCAAGCGATCGTCCATATGGTACTTTTCTAAACAAACTGGTACTGATTGAACTAGAAAAATGGATAAAAAAGGCCCTGGAAAATAAAATGGGTACTATGCTCAATGAGGCAGATTTTATTGATGAAGTACGCCTACAGGCAGAGGCTCAGTTTCAGGCAGGAGATACCCCTCAAAACGACCGGTTTTTACGTAAAGTCAGAATCCGGCAAGTATTTTATGAGTCTATATCGAATGGCGTAGACGGTACCGATTTGCTGGATGGTAAAAAGTTCTCCAATTTATATGGCATCGAAACTTCTGATTTGTTTCCAGGAGAGGCAGCTCATTATGGGGTAAACGATTTGGATAAAAACTTAATGACGCCATTTAAGGAAACTTACCAAAGGCTCAATGAACAAGTGGTAGTGTATTTGGGTACCCAAATGGGCATCACCAAAGAACAGGCAAAACCATTGGTAGACTTTGGTAGCCTTATCGAGAAGCGTTTCTTTGCTACCTCTAATAACCTATGGAAAAATGTACAGGCTTATGAGGTATTGCACCCTATGGGAAGGTATAGCAGCGATGATGTGCAGTACTACCTACAGGCATTCAAACGCCTGGCTACCTTGATTAGAGTACTCGATTTGTCTCCCCAACAAATTACTCATATTCTAGAGCAGTATACTCCTCTTAGAAACACCACCGGAACTCAAGATAATGCAAGGGCTATCGAACACCCCAATAATTTTTATATTACGCCTTATATACAAATCCGCTTGATATGGTTCAATGACATTATCAAGCAATATTCAGAGGATAAACAAGGACATATGATGGAGCTTCTCAAGTCTCAAAGCATTGGCTGGGAAGATCGGTTGTACGCTTTAGGAGGATTGGGCTGGACAAGAAATGTGTTTGATGCGGTCATCAGCCGACATGTCAGCTACGCTCGCTCGCACCTATATTGGCACAATGACGCTTACTACCCTCAACCACCGATGAGAAGAGCGATTGATGCCATCAGAGAATTGTTTTCGCTGAAAGAGTTTTGCGAAAGCACCGGGCTAGAGGCACAAAAAGTTGCAGAAGCGCAGTCTACTCTTTCGGAAATGCTCTTAGCAATAAAAGCCAAAAACGCTGAGTTAAACGATGCATCTGATGCAGTATTACTGGCAAACGCTGAAGAACAAATACGCGACCACCAAGTAACCGAAATACTCCATTATTGTCGTCTTATACCTGAGTTGCAGCACATTAGCAACACCAACCAACTCTCTGAGCACCTATTGACCGATGTAGCTGTTAGTAGTCAGGTAAGTACTTCTCCAGTAAAATTTGCCATATCGGCTTATCAGACTCTGATCAACCGAACCCTGCAAGGTCTGGAAGATGACCTGAAAATAACCAGTCACGAAGCCGAACAAATCTGGGAATGGACCAAACACTACCGTACCTGGGAAGCCAACCGCAAGGTATACCTGTATCCGGAAAACTATCTCGACCCTCAACTCTTATCAGGAGCTTCAGGTCTGTACAAAAAATTTGTGGGGGACATCAATGCGGCCAAAATAAACGAAGATACCATAGAGCAAGCTTACAAAGCTTATCTCAATGATTGGGTACACTTGCAACAAATGGAGATTATAGAAGCTCGATTTGCCGAAGGAGGCGATTTGCATCCGCCTAGAGTGTATCTATTGAGTAAATCTCGCAGCGATACTACCAAAAGTTATTTGGGCATTGTACACCTCAAAAATAATGGTCAGGGAGGGTACGATTTTGTGTCGATGGATGCCTGGCAACCCATTGACGCCTTGGGGGCAGGTGCTCACCCTACAGTATGCTATGAGTTTGGGCGGATTTTTATATTTTTTCTGGAATTTTCGTCTTACCAGGATGTAAAAACAGACACGGGTACGTATTCAGGTTTTAAAACCAGTATCAAATACACCACCCTCAACTTATCGGGCAGGTTTGAATCACCCACGGAAATCGGTAGCTTGATTTGTAAACATAATGAAACTACCAACGAGGAAAGAATTGCACTGGATGACTTCATTCCAGCGTTTACCAAGCCCAACGCTATTTTTGAATTTGGGATAAAACCAACTTATCAAGGTGATAAGTTAGCGGTATACTTACACGCTGACCCCGATTTTCTAAAAAATGAAGGAGAAATACATCACCCCTGGTATGTACATGCAGATTTGAGCGTAACCCACGAATCTGATATTTTACGAGCCAATCAAATACTGGTATGGGGCAGCGAGGGCGATAATCAAAACAACAGTACCTACACCAATGCTTTTCCTGGCAGCACGGCTTTTGTTCAAGATGACAGTGATAGCACCCTCCTGTTTAAAGCACCCAATGGGCAAGCTTCAAATCACGGAGGGCCGTATAGTCGCTCTGGTGGAGGTTCCTTTTATTTGAAAAAAGCCGCATTGGTTCATTTAGGGTTAGTATGGGGCAGTACTCTTGCCGAGGGCAAAGAGATTTGTACCTCTTTTTGGTTCAGGGTCGATAGTTTTAACTTCGGCAATGCCAAAAAAACCATATTGGCCCGCTTCACCATGAATGGAAGTATTACCAATGGTCGTTGGGAACTTACCGAGCAAGGAGACCTCTACTTTCAGGTAGATGGTAAATATGATGCCTGGTGGAAGTTCCGCGAGCGATTAGAACCTGGGGTTTGGTACCACCTGGCGTATCAATTAAGCCCCACAGGTGGTACGATACACATGCATTTTGACCCAAGACTACACCGCTTTAAAAACAATCGTTTAGATAAAATCCCGGTACACTATCCGGCAGTCGAATATGCCAAACGACATAAACGTCCATTTAATAACCATTATTACCAGAAGTACCGATTCGACGGTGGCAATAATAAGTCAGCATATATTTTATCCGACCATATATCGGCACTCCATCGCTTCGATATGAATACCTCGAGCATGGGACTGCCCAACCTGGCTACTCCTGCTGACGCCGCCCATGCCAAAGGACTGAGCTTTGATAACTTGGTAGTAAAAGCGCAAAATAGTAAAGCTCACAATAACCTTGATTTTAGGGTACTCAAAGGCAAAAAAGTGAGCAACCAAGGGGAATGGTACCTGGAAATGAAAGTAGGAGAACAAACCAATACCAATAACGGGAGTGAATATCAAATGATTCGTTTGACGGCTCATATTGCCAACACTTGGAGGCAGTCGCTTAACCTCCCCGCCAAAAACTTTGTGGATGTAGCAAGGCAATTCGAGCACTCGGGTCATTTTGATCATGATTTTATTCATAATGCCGAAGATGATCTGAGGTATCCGGTCGCACTACGTCCAGCCGACGATCACATAGATTTTAACAGTGCCAATGGTATTTACTACAACGAAATTTTTATGTGGATGCCCTTGTTAGCTGCTAAACTCTACAACCAACAGGGAGAATATGCTCAAGCCCAAAAGTGGTTACGCAAAGTATTTAATCCATCACTTACTACTGAGCGACTCAAAGAAGGGAGTAAATTCAAAGCCCATTTATCTCCTGACCAACCCAACGACATTTACTGGCAGTATATCCGACTTTGGGCCCGTTACAATACCAGTTTATCGGAGGCATTATTTAATAATTCTTCTGGTCCCAAAGACATTAGCAAAGCTTTTGGCAATCAAGACAAGGCCACTCAGGTGTACTACGAAGACCCATTTGATCCGGCGGCCATTGCCGACTTGCACCCCAAAGCCTATCAGGAAATGGTAGTAAAACAATATGTGCAAAACTTAATAGATTGGGGGGATTCACTTTACCGACAACTGACTCGCGAGAGCCTGACCGAGGCCTATATGTTTTACGAAGAAGCGTATGAATTACTGGGGCTGGATTCGCTGAATAGCAATGAAAGCACTTTTCAACATGGCGAAGAAGTGACTTTGGGCAACAAGCCTCTGCATAAACTACACCATGAAGGAAAACTATGGGAAGGACTCCAAGCCAGAGAAACTACCTTTACCCAGGCACAATTACCGACCATCAACCATCGTGAGACTTTGCACAGTTCGGTATACAGTCATGTATCGACGTTATATTTTGGCATTGCGTCTAATCACCAGATTGATCAAGTATGGCAAACGCTGAAAAGTCGTTTCTTTAACTTACGTCATCACCTGGATATCAACGGCAACCCTTTGCACCTGCCGCTGTTCCAGCCACCCATTAGCCCGGTAAATCTGATAAGAGCCAAAGCCAACGGACAACTATCGCAAGCACTGGCTAACGGAGGAATTACTCAAGCCCCTCACCATAGATTTTACACCCAACTAGGGCTAGCGCGAGAGTTTACCCAATTGGTAGCGCGTTTTGGCGACCAACTGCTGACGGCCATCCGTGAGCATGACAATGAGCGATTAGCTAATCTATCGTTGGGACATCAAGGGGTGATTCTTCAACAAATGAAGGAGATCAAAGCGCAACAGGTAAAAGTAGCCGAAAACGATCGGGATTCGCTGGAAAAACAAATCGAGGCGACCTTGTTATCTAAAGCGTTTGTCAATGGGCTTCGCCAAAGTTATATAGGTGCCTGGGAAGCCGATGCCGGCATATTTGCGGGTTTGCTGGGAGGAATGTCTGGAGGATTAGCAGGAGGCTTGGCTGGCGGCTTAGCAGGCGCTGCTTTACTAGCCGATGGTATTTCAAGGGTAGAAAGTCAAGCCAAGCAAACCCTGGAAGATTACAGCGAAAACGACAACGGGAGAAAAGTAACCCTTAATAGTACGGTAAAGGTACAGCAAGCCTTTGCTTCTTTTGCTTTGGAAAATGCCAGTTTGGTGGCCAATGCTTTAGCTGCAGGTTTACAAACAGCCGCCGCCATTAGTCATTTGGTAGCCGCGCCGCTTAGTGGAATACCCACTATCTTTGGGTTCTCTAATGGAGGTTTTAAGCCCCAAGATGTGGCTAATAGTTTAGGAACTGCTCTAGGTTCTACCGCCTTTGCCAGTCAGTTTGTGGGGAGTTCTTTACGAGAGGTGGCCACTCACCTCATGCGTGACCAGGAATGGGAGCACCAAAATGAGCAATTAGACATCCAACTCAAGCAACTGACACTGCATTACGAAAGCGTTTCGCGGCATGTAAGGGTGGCAAAAATGGATCAGCAATTGAACCAAACCTACATTGATCAACACGATGAAATGATTCACTTTTACCAAGGCAAACAAGCCGGCAAATATCAGGGTAAATTTACCAACGAGGCACTCTATCGCTGGATGCAGGGTAAATTGACTAGCTTATATAGGCAGGCTTATGGAATGGCTGTAGATCAGGCAATAAAAGCCCAGAGTGCCCTGGAATACGAAAAAGGGCTTACTCCAGGAGCCTTGAATGGTCTGGTAGCAACCAATAGCTGGGATGCAAACCAGAATGGCTTATTGGCCGCCGAGCCTTTGTTGTTGTCATTGCAGCGTCTTGAGCAAAGGCATTTGGAAGAAGACAAACGACGCATGGAGATTACAGAGGTGTTTTCTCTGGCCAAAAGGTTCCGCAATGAAGATGGCACATATGGCGAAACCCAAAAGTCAAGCTTTCACGAATATCTGGTAAGCCAACGAGGGGTAATTTCGTTTGGTTTTGGAGAAAAATCAAGTCATTATAATCCCCAAGACAAAATAGATACCCACGATTTTGACAAATATTATTCAGGACATTATTGCCGTCAAATCAAACTGGTTACCGTATCAGTACCTTCCTTATTAGGGCCTTACAAAATGTTGCATGGTACGTTGGAACAAACCAGTAATCTATTGTACACCGACCGTAACCGTAGTGAAACGAGCCAACGAACGGTCGCGGCTCCGTGTAAAAAAATAGCGCTCTCTATGGCAATGGGCGAATCTGGAGTACACAGTGGCTCAGGAGGAGGAGGTTATCTGCCTTTTGAGGGTACTGGGGTAGACTCTGCCTGGGCACTTACTTTAAAGGATCTGGATACGGTGAATGTAAATGATATCATCATCACGATGCATTATACCGTTCGGGAGTAACCCTTAGACCTGACAGGTTTTAGAAACCTGTCAGGTTTAAAACCCTACTTTTTATAAAACAATGGTTCTTACGGTTTGGAGCAAAACAATCAATCAAAATAATATCAGCATACGCTGCTGGTGCGCATATGCATTCGTACCTTTTTCTAGGAGCGTTTGCAACGCGGTTTTAGGGTAACCGAAACAATAGTGAAGTTGTCTATTTTCACAGATCGCATTAAAAATGCACCGATACATCGGTATCTAGAGACTCGTAAAAAGGGTACTCATTACAAATGAGCACCA
>DMXI01000381.1 GCA_003483885.1 Microscillaceae bacterium | reverse complement strand
GAGTTTGAAAAAATCGTGACAGAATAGAGCGATTTTCTTATAAAATATGACAAAAAGTCCTTTTTTGAACAAAGGACTTTTTTTTGTTACTTAGCTTCCAAACAAAATCAATCGACACATGGAGAGTATCTATAAAAATACTTTTTACAGTGGGATTAATCAAGATGAGTTTAGGAAGTACGCGGTGCAACACCGTGGTTTGAGTGGGTCTATGGTAGATAGCTACCTGAGACAATACCAAACTCCAACCAGTATGACTCCCTACATCATCGAGGAGCGTCCCATGAACTTTCGTCCTATCGACGTATTTTCACGCCTAATTTCTGATCGAATTATCTTCCTCGGATCTGCCATAGATGATAATATTGCAAATATAATCACTGCTCAGTTATTGTTTTTGGAATCAGTAGACGCTAAGAAAGACATTTTGCTATACATCAATAGTCCTGGAGGCTCAGTATATGCTGGCTTAGGGATTTATGATACCATGCAATATGTTGGGCCAGAAATTGCCACGATTTGTACTGGAATGGCGGCTTCTTTCGGAGCGGTATTATTGGCTGGAGGTACAGCTGGCAAAAGATCGGCTCTAGAGCATGCCCGAGTAATGATTCACCAACCTCATGGAGGTGCACAAGGGCAAGCTTCTGACATAGAAATTACTGCCAAGCAATACACCATTCTTAAGCGAGAGCTAAACGAGATCATCGCCAAACATTGTGGCAAAACTGCCGATGAGGTAGAAGCCGATGGAGACCGTGATTATTGGATGAAAGCTGATGCGGCAAAAGAATACGGGGTAATTGACGAAGTTTTGGTGCGTAAGCCAAAAGACGAGTAACACCTGGTTGCTGAAAAAATTAAAGACATTTGTATGCTTTGGGTCTGTAAATCAGAGTAATACAACCACCTTTTAATGAAAAACCCAACAATGTTAAACAAAGACGAATTTAGAAAATATGCGGTGAAGGGTCAGGGGTTAAACGGCCTTGCTGTTGACCAATACCTGAACCATGTAGAGGGCATTGCGCGTACGCAGGTAAACAATATGACACGCACTGTGATCGAAGAAAGACCTACCAACTTTCGTGAAATTGATGTTTTTTCCCGTTTAATTATGGATCGTATCATCTTTTTGGGAATGGGTATCGATGATGTAGTAGCGAATGTTGTAACTGCTCAATTACTGTTTTTAGAGTCAGTAGATTCTAAAAAAGACATCTTGGTGTACATCAACAGCCCTGGAGGGTCAGTATATGCAGGTTTGGGAATTTATGATACAATGCAGTATGTAAACCCAGATGTAGTAACAATCTGTACTGGTTTGGCTGCTTCTATGGGAGCCGTATTGTTGGCTGGAGGTGCTGCTAAAAAGCGCTCTGCTTTGGAGCACTCTCGTGTTATGATTCACCAGCCATTAGGTGGAGCACAAGGGCAAGCTTCTGATATTGAAATTACTGCAAAGCAAATTTTGATTCTTAAGCAAGAGCTTTACGAAATCTTGTCTAAGCATTCTGGAAAAGCCATCGAAGATATCGAGAAGCACGCCGACCGTGACTACTGGATGAAAGCCGATGCCGCCAAAGAATATGGGCTAATTGATGAAGTATTGGTAAGAACTACCAGCAACTAATCAATAAGATTGATATTGATGAAGCCTGAAGGGTAATCCTCTTCAGGTTTTTTTTGCCCGAGGGAATTTCTAAGCCTTTTTAAGGGTTAATCACATGCAAATATTGAATCTCTTTTTAATACAATTGCTATTGGCTTTAGCTTCATTAGTTGTAAAGAGAATGCTTGAAAAGTTCAAAAAAAAACTGTAATATTGCACGCTTTCAATGTTAAGCACTAATTGGTTTGAACCTTTCTAATTTTTTAATGCTTATATTTGCATAAGGACGACTTCATGTTGTTCATTTTTTATAAACTTACAACTTTCTTGTAGAATTTAATATATGGAACAAGTTTGTTCTTTTTGTGGAAAACGTAAACACGAAGTTTCTCTTCTTGTATCTGGAATAGACGCACACATTTGTGATAATTGTATAAGAGAAGCTTATCAAATTTGGTTGGAAGAATCTGGTATCCAGAAAGACAATACACCACCCAAATTTCATTTGATTAAACCACGTCAGATGAAAGAATTTTTGGATCAGTTTGTAGTAGGGCAAGATGAGGCGAAGAAAGTAATGACAGTGGCGGTATATAACCACTACAAACGATTGATGCAAAAACAACAAGCTGACAACGATGATGTGGTCATTGAGAAATCAAACATCATTATGGTGGGGCAAACTGGTACTGGTAAAACCTATCTTGCAAAAACACTTGCGAAGATTCTACAGGTGCCATTTTGTATAGCCGATGCCACCGTGCTAACCGAAGCTGGCTATGTAGGGGAAGATATTGAAAACGTACTTACCCGTTTGTTACAAGCTGCCGATTACAATGTAGAAGCTGCTGAAAGAGGCATTGTATACATTGATGAAATAGATAAAATTGCCCGCAAATCTGACAATCCTTCTATCACCCGTGATGTAAGTGGTGAAGGAGTACAGCAAGGCTTACTTAAGATGTTAGAAGGTTCGGAAGTAAATGTGCCCCCTCAGGGAGGACGTAAACACCCCGAACAAAAACTGATTACCATCAACACCGAAAACATTTTGTTTGTTTGTGGAGGCGCCTTTGATGGTATCGATCGTATGATTGCCAGCAGATTACGTACTCGACCTATTGGTTTTGCAGGAGAGGATGATCAAGATGAGATTGATCGTGACAACTTATTGCAATATGTATCTTCACAGGATTTGAAAACATTTGGTTTGATCCCTGAATTGATCGGACGTTTGCCGGTAGTAACTTACCTGCCACCATTGACCCACGAAACTATCCGTAAGATTTTAACTGAGCCTAAGAATGCTTTGGTAAAACAATACCAAAAGCTGTTTTCGATGGAAAATATCCAGTTAACCTTTACGAGCGATGCATTGGATTACATTGTAGACAAGGCGATGGACAGTAAGTTAGGAGCCAGGGGTTTACGTTCTATATGCGAAGCAATCATGACCGATGCTATGTTTGACTTTACGTCTGATTCAGACACTACTGAACTGATCATTGACGAAACATACGCACGAGAAAAATTTGAAAAATCGAAATTAAGCCGTTTAAAAGCTGCTTAATATCGAAATTAAATAAATTTAAAACTGCCGAACTGAATCCTTTAGTTCGGCAGTTTTTTTTATGCCCTGAGACAAAGCCTTGATTTTGATAGTAATAGTTACAAAAAACTAATACATGACCTATCGAGTTGCTTTTGATCTGGACGATACACTTCTCAGTGCCATCAATGAATTCCCCTATGAAGCATTTCCTCCTCCTCGTGGGGTACAATGGCTAGGTTTTGAACCATTAAGAGCCGCTACAAAACAAGTATTTAAAAACCTTAAGGCAAATAGGGTTGAAACCTGGATTTATACGTCTTCTTTTCGTAGTGAGGCATACATACGTTGCTTGTTTTGGTTGTATGGGATTCGCCTGGATGGAGTTGTCAATGGAGCACTTCATAAAAAGCGTGTCAAAAATTTGCGAGATAAGCCTTCTAAATTTCCACTGGCTTTTGGCATAGATTTGTTAGTAGACAACTCTGAAGGGGTGAAAATAGAAGGGAAAAGGTATGGATTTGACGTACTCCATATTCAGCCGCAGGACCAATTGTGGCACCAATTGGTAGAAAATAAAGTCAACGAAATACTGAGATAATTCTTAAGAAACATAATACAAAAATGCCTTTTTTTAGTACTAAACTTGTTTTTGGTATTATTTTTTCATTAATAATAGCCAACTTTAACACCTGCTAAAAATAGAGACTAAAACCTACCACAACTGATTAATATTTTGAATTACTGAAATAATTGGTGCTATACACTCATACAAGGGATTAATAGTAGAAGGCATATGAGAAACATTTTACTAGGATTATTTTTTTTAGGGTTAATTGCCACACAAGCCAAACTGAATGCTCAACAATACAATTTTCGGGGGTATTCTTTAGAGGAAGGGTTACCACAGTCCCAGGTATATGCTATTGTACAAGATAGCAGAGGGAGCCTATGGCAAGCTACCCAGGGAGGAGGAATTTCTCGGTTTAACGGAGAAAAGTTTGACGTTTTTACCATTCGGGAAGGATTGGTAGATAATCAGGCAAATTACCTGTTTGAAGACAGCAAGAAAAACCTCTGGATTGCCACTTATCGTGGAATCAGTAAATTTGATGGGGTCAAGTTTACCAACTATGGTGAAAAAGAAGGCTTCTCAAACGTTAATTTTGCCCGCATATACGAAGATGCTAAAGGAACCATTTGGGTATATACTCAGGAAGGTTTCAAGAATGCAAAGATATTCTACTTAAAAAATGGCAAGTTTGTCAATTTTAAAAAAGAAACCCCCCAACTAGACGAACAAGAAATTTTCACCTTTTATCAGACCAAGGATAAAAACTTTTTGATTTCTACCCGCCAGGATTTATGGCGTTTTGATGGTAAGCGTCTGACTGCGTTGCCATTTAACAATGCTGAGTTTCTTCAAAACAATACCATTCACCAAATCACAGAAGATAAAGAGGGCAATTTGTTTTTTGCGAGTAACATGCAAGAAACATTTTTACGAAAGTATGTCAATGGCAAT
Organism: Microscillaceae bacterium; assembly: GCA_003483885.1. Taxonomy (GTDB): domain Bacteria; phylum Bacteroidota; class Bacteroidia; order Cytophagales; family Microscillaceae; genus Microscilla. The sequence continues at coordinate 19,025 of DMXI01000381.1, read as the reverse complement.
GTAAGTGACGTTGCACTCCCCGAGTCTTTTAAAAAAGCTGCAGTGGCCCAACTATACACTGACAGCAAAAACAATATATGGGCGGCTACTACCGGGGCTGGAGTACTCAAATATGACGGAAAAAGTGTACAACCCTTCTCAACTAAAAATGGACTGGCAGTCAATCGTATTTTTTGTATATACGAAGACACCGAAGGTAATATTTGGATTGGGACCGATGGTGAGGGCTTGGTGCGTTATACGGGAGATCGTTTTATCTACTTGAATGCTCAGGACGGGCTTGTCTCTGAAAATATTCGTCCAATTTATGAGTCATCTGATGGCAGCATCTGGTTTGGAATGGTAGGCGCAGGAGTAGCCAAGTTAGATTCTACGGGCGTGTCTACTTATATGACCGACATCGGAACTACACTAGGTAGTATAAGAGGAATTATTGAAGTCTCTAAAGGGCGTATGCTGTTTTCTTCAGATGCGGGCCTTTATTACTTGGTGGGTAAAAGTAAAAGACACGCAAATAAAGATTTTGGATTGCCTGAAAATCAGCGGACCACCAACGTGGTTAAAATAGGGGATGAGTTGTGGTTTGCTTTACATAATGTTAAGCTTATTTGCTACAATACAGTCACCAAAGAGACTAAAGAGTTTACGAAACGACAAGGATTGATTGATGCCGGGATTCATTACATTGGCAAAGACTCTAAAAATAATATCTGGATTTGTAGTAACTCGGGTATTACAAAATATGACAGGGCTAGTAAAAGCCTGATAAACTATACTACCAAAGATGGCTTGCCTGATAAGTGGATGTTGCATATGGCCGAAGATAAAAAAGGGAGACTGTGGTTTGCTACTTTTGGTGGAGGAGTGGTATGTTATGATGGGCAAAAGTTTAAAACCATTACTACCAAAGACGGAATCGGTACTGATATTATATATTCTATTCAGGTTGATAATAATGGTTATGTGTGGCTTGGTACTCAAAATGGGGTAGAAAGACTATCTTTTGATGATCAAGGAAAAGTGAAGGAATTAAAAAGCTATGGCAAGGTAGAGGGTTTTGTAGGAATTGAGAACAATGGCCAGGCCGGTTATAAGGATAGTCAAGGAAATTTATGGTTTGGAACTATTAAAGGACTTATCAAATATAACCCCAAAGCAGATGTATCCAATGATACACCACCAAAAATCAATGTTACCAATCTGCGATTGTTTTTTAAACCAGTGAACTGGGTAAGTGAAGAGTACAAAGACTATCATCAGGGAACCAGTAGTTGGTTTTCGTTGCCGCAAATCTTAAAACTACCTCACAATGTCAATCATGTGTCTTTTGATTTTGAAGCATTGAGCTTTGGCGCTCCCGAAAAGGTATTGTATCGGTGGAAGCTGGAAGGAGCCGATGAGGTATGGTCACCAGCCATTCGCAAACCAGAGGCGATTTATGCCAATTTATCGCCTGGTAAGTATACGCTAAAAGTGAGAGCTGCCAATAGCGATGGCGTATGGACCAAAGAGCCTTTAAAATATTCTTTTGAGATTAAAACACCCTTTTGGGAAATGTGGTGGTTTAGAATTACGGTATTGTTGGTGTTGGCCGCCATTATCATTATAGCAGTCAGAATACGCATTAAAGGGATTGAAGCGCAAAAAGAGAAGCTGCAATTTATGGTGGACAAGAAAACCCAAGAGGTAAGAAAACAAAATGAAGAAATTTTAGAAAAAAGTCGTTTGTTGAAAACTCAAAAAGATGAGTTACTGGTACAAACCGAAGAATTACGACAGCAGCAAGAAGAAAATATAGCGCAAAGAGAGTTTATCGAGCAAAAAAATGTAGAGCTTAATCGTCAGAATGAGCAAATCTTATCTAGTATCCATTCTGCACAAACCATTCAGCAGGCGATTTTACCATTTCCCGAAAGATTGGAAAAGGTGCTGGGCGATTACTTTATATTGTATAAACCTAAGGATATCGTTTCGGGTGATTTTTATTGGCTATATCATATTGATGGCTTGACATTCATCTCAGTGATTGACTGTACTGGTCATGGGGTACAGGGAGCGTTTATGAGTATGATTGGTTATAGTTTGCTCAATGAAATCATTATTGACAAAAAAATACATGAGCCTTCTAAAATTCTGGAAAGGCTACACAAACTTACCCGAGTAGCGCTCAAGCAAGACCGTACCAATAACCGCGAAGGAATGGAAATGGTGATGTGCCGTCTGGAGAAAGTAGAAGATGAAAAAACCAAAGTGACCTTTGCTGGCGCCAAAAGACCTTTCCATTATGTGCAAAATGGACGTTTTTGGGAGCTAAAAGGCGACCGTGAGTCTATTGGGGGCGGAAGACACGAACCCGAAGTAAAAACCTTTACTGACCAAACAGTAACCTTGCCCAAAGGTACCAAGTGTTATTTGAGTTCAGATGGTTTGATTGATAATCCAACGCCTCGTCGTACCAAATTTGGCCGAAATCATTTCATTGCCTTCTTGGTAGAAAATGCCTACATGAGCATGGAAGCCCAAAAACAGGCTTGGGAAGAAGAAATTGCCTTTTCACAACGTGATGCCGAACAGCGTGACGACATTACAGTGATGGGATTTAAAGTTTAAATTTTGAAGTTTAATTGTTAATGTTGATGGGTATACTTTATTGAGGTATACCCATTTTTTTTTACGAATACAAGTATCAAATACTCGCTTTTCGAGCTTTGATCCATTGCAACCAATACAAATCATTGATTAGGTAGCGTAGTTCCAGAATGGTTACTTCTAAATGATTGGCAATGGAGTCGGTGTTACTGGCATTCAAGGTGTAGCCTCCTTCCCGTAAACGCTCTAAAGGCGTATGGGCCGAAAATGAAAAGCGTTCTAAGCGTACCCGAATGTTTTCCTCTAATAAAGTGAGCGAAGGCTTGTTTTGGGTAGAAGCCTGTAAAGTGGTATCCTCGATCATTCGGGATTGCGAATTTTCATTCTTAACTTGCATGTTGTTAAGATTAATTTTTAACATAAGCCTCGGAGTTCAGTTTTCCACGACGTGACTTCGGGGCTATCTTTTACCTAAAAGACATTGTAAATATAAGAGTTTTTCAGTTATAAATGAAATAGTTGAAAGTGTTATTCCTTTTTATCAAACCGATAAATGATCTCAAAATCCCCTTGTTCGTCTAGAATGCGTTTCATTCTCTTTTCAGATACCTTTTTACCTTCTTTATAAAATGAATACCGAGCGTCTCTTAATTCATATTTTTTGTTAGGAGGTAACTCAGGAAATACATTCTCTAAAAACCACTCAAAAGCTTCTTCTATGGTTTGGAACTGGGGCATCTTTTATTGTTTGGGTGTTCTTGTTTAATTTTTGGAAAAGCAAAGGTAAGCAATTTTCCATCGCTCACTTTAGTCCTGACAGGTTTTAGAAACTTGTCAGGACTTTTTTAAAAAAACTGTAAGAAAACAGCTCAATCTGAGACATATGAATTGTGAAATATGTAGTAAACCTCTCCAAAACAAAGACGATAAATGGAAACAGTGCAAAATAGTGTACCACTTTGGGTAGTATTGGCGTTGACCGCCAGCTATGCTTTATCAAAAATACCGATGGACCCCAGCATGATTTCTTTTGTACAAGGAGTGGGAGTAGGCTGTGCAGTTGGGTTTGGGGCTAAGTACCTGTTTAATAGATCAGTATAGCATACATATTATTTTTTTCTGGTGGGCCACCTTTCTTTGTTGAGAGGTGGCTTTTATTTTTTTTTGAAAAAAAAATGATCCTCGGGCAACCTTTTTTTGCCTCTCTAGGTCTTGGGGTTTTTAAGAGCTCTGAATACGTTTTTTTATAAGTTTTAAACTACACAAAACCAGAGAAAAAATGATTAACAGAAATTTTCGGTTTTTAGCCCTACTTCTTATGCTAGGTTTGTTAAGCTTGTTTACAGGCTGTAACCTCGCCGATAAGGATGTGAACCCAACCGAACAGAGAAATAATCCGGTAATAGCTACCAACGACAAAGTACAGGTACAACTTGGAGGTGGTGTAGTGATTGATCTATTTAAAAATGATCAGATTACTACTTCCTCAAGTGTAAGCCTTTTGAAAGATTATTTAAAAAAGGGGACAGCAGAGTTCATCAAGCAAGGAGTAGTATTGTATACTCCCAAAGATTCGTCTGGAATAGATACTTTGGCGTATACTATCTGCCCTCCTGGCCAACCTTGTGATACTGGAGCCGTGGAAATTACCATTGGCCCTAATGCTTCTGATACGGCACAAGGTGCTATGCCCGATTTTGTTACTACAACCCCTGGTCAGTCAGTGGGAATCGATGTATTACAGAACGACAAGTTTAGTGATAGCACCAGTCAAGATTCAAGTACTAGAGTAGTAGATATTGTACAAAGCCCTACCAATGGCTCTACCAGGATAGACAACGGCTATTATGTTACGTATACTCCTAATCAAGGCTTTCAAGGAACAGATAGATTTATTTATGGGGTAAGAAATGCCAACGCCAACAATTACTTGGGTTATGCAGTAGTAACTATAACGGTAAAGGATAGTAGTGGTAATGGTGGCTGTACAATCAAAGCTGTTGCCGATCATTACACACTTAATATTGACTCGATTGACACTGGCGGACAACATTTTTACTTTGATGTACTGGCCAATGACTCGTTGTGTTCACCAAACACCCAATATGAGGTAGTAGGAGCCTATGCAAATCTATCGCCTTCGTTTGTCAATGGGAAACTAAAAATATTCTTAAATCGTCCAACCAATAGTACTGATTCTATCTCAGTGATTTATAAGTTAATTCGTGGTACCGAAACTTCTCAAACTACAGTTTCACTGGGGTTTACTGGTGATGTTTCTACTTGTGCAGTTGCCGCCAACGACGATCAATACGCAGTGTCAGGAGATAGCCTGAGCACTGGAACCTCAGTAGGACAATATGTGTACTTCAATGTATTGGCCAACGATGAGGCGTGCAATCAGAATTTGGATTTGATCATTACCAATACAGGAGGGTTAAACGAAGCCCCAATTTTTGAGAATAATCAACTAAAGGTAAAGTTATATCCTACCGATGGAAATGTAACAATCAAGTATGGGTTGAAAAAGAATGGAGTAATATTAGATGAAGCTGATGTAAATATTAGCGTGTCACAATGTCAAATTGAGGCCGTTTCTGACTCACTCAATATTGCATTAGACAATGTAGCGTCAGGTGGAGAATTTATAACAATTGATGTATTGGCCAATGATCAATTGTGTAATTATAGCCTAAACGAGCTTACATTATCTATTACAGATCAAACTACCAATGCTTATTTTGATAATGGAAAATTAAAGGTTTTTGTAAATAAACAAGCACAAACCTTAGGGTTGACATACATTGTTAAAGTGACCGCAACTGGAAACGAAACAAGAATACCTGTAGTCATTAAAATAGAATGACAACACCTAATACAACAAGTATAGTACAATTAGTCATAACCAAGCCCTAATCTATATACCTCATGACCCAATTTGGGTTATGGGGTTATATGCTTTACCTGGGTAAATATAAAGTAAGTATATCTAAGGATTAAGGGAGCTTTCACAAAATAGCATACACATTTTGAGTGATCTTTTTCGTATAAACCTTGTTGCTTTTTTCAGCCATAGCTTGGGCTATGCCTTCAAAAGGCGCCTCGTTTACCCGAAAAATCTCTACTAAAAATTTGCGTATCTTATTAAATGAATGACCTCTAAAAAAGAACGCCACGACCATTAAGTTTTCAATGACAGATCAAGAACTGGTAAAAGGTTGTAAGGCAAAAGACCCGATTGCTCAAAAGTTATTATTTCAGAAGTATTCTCGTAAACTGATGGGAATTTGCAGACGCTATACCCAAAACAAAGAGGATGCAGAAGATGTTTTTCAGGAGGCTTTTGTGCGGGTATTCAAAGCTTTAGCAACGGTTGAGAAAATAGCTTCTTTGGAAGTATGGATCAAAAAAATTGTGATCCATACTGCCATTAACTATTTTCATCGACACAAAAAACACTATGGCCATTACAACCAGGAGTTTTTACTCCAACCAACTGCAGGTGACGAACTTATTTTGAGCAAACTAAGCAATGAAGAGTTACTAAAATTGGTTCATGGACTTCCAGATGGTTATCGGATGGTGTTTAACCTATTTGTGATAGAAGGGTATGCCCATAAAGAGATTGCCGAGCTACTAAAGATATCAGAGAGTACGTCCAAGACTCAATTGCTCAAAGCCAAAAAGATGTTAAAGAAAAGGTTTAAAAAACTAGAAAGTATACGTTAATGGAAGAACCATTGGACGATCATTTATTTGAAAAATATCTAAAGGGACGATTACAAAATTATGAAGAGGATCCAGCTGCGGATGCCTGGGATAATATATTCGAGGCAATCAATGCAGAAGATACTGTGCCTGTAGGTAAAACATCGTGGTTTAGCAACAAGTGGTGGATGCTCATAGCGTTGTTGCTTTGGATGGTTCCTGGTGTGATTCAAGAGGAATGGCAAGTGCCTGTTTCAGGCAAGTTGGAAAGTACTACTACAAATAACGTTCAACCACAAGTAAGTGGAATAAACCCATCTGCTCTTGGCAACAAAGAGGATAAATCTGCATATACTTTAGGAGAAAAAAACAATGAAGGCAAAGCTGGGTTACCATTAGTTGACAAAAAGGATATAAATTATACATATAGTAAAAAAACTTTTCCTGAGAAAGCCAGAAATACGTTTAAAACCCAGAGTAAGTTGCCTGCAAATCGTTTAACAAGGCAACAACCCACAAAGATTACGAACACAATGCCAAAAGACAATTCTCCAGAGAGAACCAGAAGAAAAAGAACAAGCCGTAATACCCCAAAAGTTACGGTTCCTAAAACTGTCATCAATAAAGTGGTGATTAAGCAAAATGCTCAGCCTGACACCCGTAAAACTTATCAAATAGTTGGGAAACTTACCAAGCCTCGTCTGGAATATATGAATTACAGCTTCACCAGTACTGAATTTGTTCCAGTAAAACAGCCAGTAGTAAAATCCAAAAGAGCAAAAAACTTATATGCCAAGTTGTTTGTTTCTCCGACCTATAACTACCGTCGTCTATTGACCAACAAAGAAGACAACGTGATTATTCAGGAGGTGGAGAAGAACAGTTTCTTCTCGGGAAGTAACCTGGGCTACAGTGCAGGACTTATGTTAGAGTCTCAGTTGAGTAAAAGATGGAGTGTACAATGGGGGATAAGTTTTACTCAACTAAACGATGTAGTAAATTACAGCTACAGAAACGTATTGCCAGATAGTGTCTCTATTGATTTTATTAGTGCCAATGAGATCAAAGTATCGCCCGTATTCAATACCGAAACAAGTCGTTTTCAATATCAGTATCAGGATATTGGAGTACAATTAGGCGTTAATTATGCCTTGTTTGTACAATCGTGGAGGCACCAATTGTACTTGGGCATTGCTGCCAATAAGGCAACAAAAACAATTTCAACCACAGACCAAACCACCATTACCGAAAACACCTCAAGGTTTCAATCATTGTTGAACATAGGATACGAAGCTCGTTTTCAGTTCAATAACCGCTTGGGATTTTATTTAAAGCCCACATTAAATTATCACCTCAATTCAATTAATCAAGCCAACGAAGCCTATCAAGTGAAACCGTTTTTTACTGCTTTGAGACTTGGGTTGGTGTGGCGTTTACGCTAATAAGATTTTTTTGCTTGCTTGCCACTTGTCGTAGGTTTTCCTAAGGCAGGTGGTTTTTTTATAAGCAGGAGGGAGACCTGTTTGCAAAATGAGAGATAACTATGTGCTTTTAGTTGAAGTTTGCAGCAATGAGGGATAAATATTGGTACACTTTTCGCCAAGTTGATCATATTTATAGACTATATCAAATCTTTTAAGTATGTGCAGGCCTTTGGTAAAAAAAATTATATTATGCTTTAGCTTTCAATTAGTGATATTGAGTGTACTGGCACAAGACGTAAAAAAAACGGACTTAACTAGCTGGACAGGCACCTGGAAAGGATCATTGAACATCAATAATGCAGATGGCAAAACCTTAAAAGTCCCCATGACCTTAGATATTAAGGCCACCGACTCTACCAATCGGTACAGTTGGACAATCATATATGGCGAAGGTAAAAGCATGCAAATTCGCCCTTATGAGTTATTAGATAAAGGAAACGGACGGCTGGTCATAGACGAAAAGAATTCTATTGTATTAGACGCCTACTTATTGGGCAATACCCTTGTGACGCGTTTTGAAGTAAAAGGGAGCTTATTGATGATCACTTATCAATTGTTGGAAGCCCAAAATCAAATTATTTTTCGAGTGTATTCTGGGAAACACAAGCCACTCAATACTACTGGTGGAGATAAGAAAGTGCCCGTAGTGAAAACTTATCCACTAGGGGTAATGCAAGAGGCTTATTTGCAAAAAAATACCTGACTCGGGAAAAATTCCATATCAAAAAAGTAGTCTACGCGTTATTATATGTAGAAGTCGAGATGATTTCATAGTCTCATACTTAGAAATCTACCAGGTTTATTCATTTTTCACCGCAACATTCAATAAAATACTAATCTGTCATGGGGTATACATTTGAGATTATCATAGAAGAAAAAGAAAGCCACTATGAGGCTTACTCTCCTAAAATTCCAGCGTGTAGAGCACAAGGCGAAAGCTATGAAATAGCTTTACAAAAAACACACGAAGCATTACAAGCTTATGTGGGACGTTTGAGTAGCGACGATTTGGACAAACTTACCAACGCTCCCCAATAGTATTAGAAGATTTTTGATGAGTGTGCTTTGTAAGAGGTACACTCATATTTTTTTACTTTGCTTCACAATTCCGCCGAAAATCCCCATTTTTGCATAAAATTTTAACCTGCCTTATATAACTATTCATATGTCAATGGAAGCAGAGAAGAACCCCCGTGATGAAAATCCAGAGATTGATAACAAAGCTCAAAAAGAGTCTCCTATAAGTAATGAGCCTCCTGAAGAACAGTCAGAAGCAGAACTACAGGATGATGCCTTATTTGAGCATTATCGTATTGTTGTAGACAAGGGGCAGGTACCTGTCAGAATTGATAAGTTTTTGATGGATAGAGTTCCTAATATTACTCGAAACAAAACCCAAAATGCGATCAAAGAAGGTTTTGTGAAGGTCAACGAAAAAGACATCAAACCTAACTACAAGGTCAAGCCAAATGATATCATCATAATTTCTTTGCCTGAACCTCCTCGTGAGTCTGAAGTTGTGCCAGAAGACATTCCGATTGACATTGTGTATGAAGACGACGATTTGTTGGTAGTACATAAAGCTCCTGGTATGGTAGTACACCCTGCTTATAACAACTGGACAGGTACTCTGGTAAATGCCCTGGCTTATCACTTTAAAAATTTACCTGAAAATAGAGATGGGCGCCCTGGGTTGGTACATAGAATAGATAAAGATACTTCTGGCTTGTTAGTAGTAGCTAAATCTGAAGTGGCTTTAAATCATTTGGCCAAGCAGTTTTTTGATCATACCATTGAGCGTACTTATTATGCCTTGGTTTGGGGAGAACCCAAAGAGGCAGAAGGTACCATCAATGTGAACCTGGGCAGGAGCCTGAAAGACAGAAGAATTACGGCAGCTTTTCCTGAAGGCGATTTCGGACGCCATGCGATCACTCACTACAAAGTGTTGAAAACCCTGCGATATGTATCGCTGGTGCAGTGCAACCTTGAGACTGGACGTACCCACCAAATACGTGCTCATATGAAGTATTTAGGACATCCGCTGTTTAATGATGCTACCTACGGAGGAGATAAGATCTTAAAAGGAACAGTGTTTTCTAAATACCGGGCTTTTGTGCAAAACTGTTTCAAAGTAATGCCCCGACAAGCCTTACACGCCAAATCGTTGGGCTTTATTCATCCCACTACTCAGAAATTTATTCAGTTTGAATCTGAACTTCCCGAGGATTTTCAACAAGTATTAGAAAAGTGGGAGCACTATGTACAGTATAATTAACCTTGTTTAACTTACCTTAGGAAAAGATTGCTGAGGCTTTTGAGACATAGAGAATTTTTGTATTTTAATTGTTGATTATCACTATATTTATCTGTTGGTCTTATTTGAGAATTTTAAACTTTTTTCAAGATACTTACCTGATAATTAATAAGTTTAAAAAAAATCAATACTCTTTGTAAAACTTTGTAATAAGATGAAATCGATTAAAGAAATACGCGTAGAGCTAGTAGAAGCCATGGTGAGTCAATATGTGCAATCTATTGGCCTTACTACCGAACAAACTTATGATAATGAAAAAAAAGTTTGGCATTGGAAACATGGTTCAGCCAATATCGAGGTTTTTATCCAATCGGTAGAAGTAGGAAAGGATAAGACCAGGGAGTATTTGCGTATTTTTTCTTTCTTGGCCGAAGTGCCTCAACTTAGTACTACCGCTCGCGAGCAGTTTATGAATAACCTACTCGAGATGAACGATGTAAACCTGGGAGTAAAACTTACCATTGCCAAAGATACCAATAAGATATATGCAACTTATGAGCGTGATATTCGAGGGATGGATTATCAGGAGTTGGCTACTTGTGTGGCCGATTTGGAATGGTGGGCCGATAAGCTAGACGATGAATTGAAAAGTTATAATAATTAACCAATAGACCTCTATATGAGATATTTTACTGTATTTGTCCTATTTAATTTTTTCATATCATTTGCCAGTATTGCCCAACATAAGCCCAATCGTGAGAGCAAGGCCGTTTTTGAAGTGTTAGATGCCGAAACCCATCAAAAACTGGCAGATATTCAGGTACATTCGCTGACCCATCTGAATCGAGAAGATGCCATTAAAACAGATATCAATGGAAAGATAACGCTACACGTGATTGAGCAAGACACCTTGAGTTTTGTAGGAGCCTTGCACTATCCAGTACATATTGTTATTCACAAAGAAGATAACTTTGATTGGACACACCCTATTCAAGTATACCTTACTCCCTTGATTCATCATTCCCATAAGGAAAAAATTCACGGATTTGAGCCTTCTCATACCTCTATGAGTAGCCTGGACTATCACTTTACACATCATGAGTTTGATAGCAAGGTGCTGAAAATTCAAGTATTGGAGCACCAAAGTGCTGCTGGTAAACGGGCCAAATGGCTGCAAACAACTCGGGATAAGTATAATAAAGGGTTTAATATTGTAGATATAAAATTTACCAAGCGTAAGAAATAACTTTGAATGTACTAAGCCCCATCAAAAAAGCATTGTTGAGTTATCAACAATGCTTTTTTGATTTGATATTTTATGTTTCAGAAATAGCGTCTAACTTCCTAATTGGGGATTTGGGCTTTTTCTTCTTCCACTGCCTCATCTTCCTTTTTTTGAGGAAATAGGAGTGATGCTCCTATACTTGTTCCCAAAATCAATAAGATGACAATCAATGAGTAGTAGTTTTTAAAACCAATAGAGATGAGCCATTCGTGCACAAGCATCTTCCCTCCTATAAAAATCAATAAAAAGGACAATCCCACTTTGAGATAGTGGAACATATGCATAATGTTCGATAAGAAAAAGAACATAGATCTTAGACCTAGAATGGCAAATATATTAGAGAAGAAAACGATATAAGGGTCTTTGGTAACACCAAAAACTGCGGGTACAGAGTCCACAGCAAAAATAAGATCCGTAAACTCAATAATCAACAATACTACAAACAATGGGGTGATTTGAATACGCCCATACCTGCGGATAAAGAACCGATCGCCAACGTATCGGGGAAATACCGAAAAGTAGCGGGAAGCAAGCCTTACAATGGGGTGTTTGTCGGTTTCCATGGCTTCGTCATCATCACTATCAAAGAACATTTTTGCCCCCGAAAACAAGAGAAAACCTCCAAATATGTAGAATATCCACTTGCCTATTACTTCGTTTTGGATCAGTGCTGAGCCCAGAAATATGAACAAAAATCGCATAATGATGGCTCCCAGAATCCCCCAAAACAACACCTTTTTGTAATAGCTTTCATTGACCTTAAACGATACAAATATGAGGATAATTACAAAGATATTATCTACTGAGAGAGAGTACTCCAGTAAGTATCCAGTGAGGTATTCTAAAGCAATGGCATGCCGGTAGTTTTCAAGGCTTTGTTGATAGTTGCTGGGGTCTATTTTGATAGCCCCTTGATGAGAAGAGTATTTGGCAACAACTGCTTTTAATTCTTCAAAACTGGTAATGCCGTGAATAATGTGCCCATAGTTCCTAATGATTAGGTAAAATATGATGGCTACCGTGACCCAGGTAAAACTCCAGATGGCAGCCTCTCGGAAAGAAACAACGTGGGATTTTTTGCTAAACACACCCAAGTCAAGCAAGAGCATGCCCAAGATGAAAACAATAAATCCAATAAAAAATAATACTTCGTTTGAAATCATGTAAACTCAAAAGTGATTTACTGAATTTACCAAATACAATCCACGCAGTGTAGCCTCAAAATGATTTAGATACAGTACACTTACTTACTAAAATCTATTGTACAAAACCTTGCCAGACTTGCAGATAAATCAATTAATGGATATTTATTCTGAGTTATCAGCGCTGTATATGAGCAAAACCCAGATAAATTTGTATTAGGTTAAAACTATTTGCCTGTATTAGAGTATGTTTAAATTTTGCTTTTGAAGTTAAAATTGGGTCTTTTGGGACTCGGTTTTAGCTCGAAGAGTGATTTTTAAACATACGCTTAATTATGCATTCAATTTTTACACCAAATAAAAAAAATGGCGAAAGTGACTGATTATTAAGTAGTATCATTCACAATATTAATAAAAAAAATAAAGAACCATGTTTTAGAGAAAGATGTTTGATTATTTATTCGAAATGCAATACTGGAGATAGATCAAATGTAATGATTAGAAAGCATAGATCTTTAATTTAAGATACAATTTTGTGTATAAATGTACTGTTTACAACGAAAACACGCAGTTATAACGTTCATTTTAGAGAATAGTGTGATTGGCTGTCGGTAAAAATGATATTTCACCGTTCCGAACCCCCAATGAGGGTAGCTTCAAAGTTTAGCTCGAGTAAAGTGCCTTTTAAATAGTTAAAAAGTCCATTTTTTTAAAAAATATTACTTTTTTTCTATGCCTTGTTAAACCTTCCGTAAACCAACCTATCTAAGAGGCAAAGTTTGAAAGAAAACCCATCAACTCTATTAACAAATTAAACTTTCTAAATAATTATATGAAACAGTCTAGATCACTATTCACTAAATTATTAGTCGTAACATTGATTGCTGGTACCACGCTATGGAGCTGTAAACAAGACGAAACCGATCCCACTGCAGTCGAAGCCCAGGTGCAAACTGATAGCAACATCGAGACTTCTGCCGAAGTGCAAGAGGAAGCGGATCGTTTGCAAACCGAAATGGATGAGCTTGAAAAAAGCCTTGGTAATAACATAGATAACGCACGTACTTCAGAAACAATTACTTTCAAGAAATGTGCAACAGTAACCATTACCCGAGATGCCACAGCGGGTACTCGCACTGTAGTAATTGATTATGGAAACGGTTGTGCCGACTCTACAGCTGCTCAAAATGGGGTAACCATTACCCGAACCGGAAAACTCACGATTGTGTATACAGGTAAATGGAGAGAGCAAAACACCGTGAAAACGATGACCTTTGAGAGTTTTGCTATTTCATTGACTAAAGATGGCACTACTCTTACCAGAACCGTGAATGGTACTCGTATTGTAACCAATCAAAGCACTATTACCTTTGACCTAATCACTGGCCTTGGAGGAACTCCTAAATATCGTATCCAAAACGATTTAACAATCACCCTTCCACAATTAGATGCAGATCGTCCTGCTCGAGAAGTTACTTACAAAAGTGACAAAGTAAAGACCTGGACAGAAGGTTTTGGTAGCTTAAATCCCTTTGATGATGTATTTACAGAGACAGGAGAGTTTAGTGGGGTAAATCGTAGAGGAGTTGCCTATACTGCGGTAATTGAGGAGGCTGTAACTCATAAAACAGAGTGCTGGAAGAGCCTCGTATTTATGCCTGCCTCGGGAAAAGTAAAATATACCAGCGCCAATGCAGTAGCCAGTGTTGATTATGGCGATGGCACTTGTGATCGTAAAGTAACTGTAACAGTCAATGGTAACACTTATGAGTTTGAGCGAAAGTAATTTGACCAAGTGTTATAGAATCAGTTGAATAAGAGCCGTAACGGCCTCATGATAAAGCGAATCCCTTCTGGAAACAGAGGGGATTTTTTTTTGCCAAGATATCATTAAATTGATTTTACTAAGATAAATTGTCATATTGTAAAGGATTAACAAGATTAAGCAATCACTTTTTTACATTGAAGAATGGTTATGAAGCAGTGTATTGGCAAACCATATAATAATAAGGCATAAGAAGTGGTTTTTGTGGTGTAAATAATATTCAACTCAATTGATACACATGAAACAGGTTAAACTTTATTTGGGAATTCTTTCTTTATTGATAATTGGAAATACAGTTCAGGCTCAACAAAAGGCTACAGCAGATTCAGTAGCAAAATTATATAAACGTTTTTTTGCTATGGAGGCAGCCGCCCAAACCCGCCAAAAAACATTAGATGATTCACTAAACACGCTTAATAAAACCTATAAAAATCTTGAGCGATTGATCAAAAAAGATCGTAGTACCTTTGCCCGCGTATCCAAGACTATTCGAAAGCTTACCAAAAAAGATTTGTTAGATGCCAAAAATCGCTATGAAACCAGCCGTACCAGTATTCAAAATACGGCCGATTTTATGGAAGCCTTCAACAATGGGTTGAATGGGGTAGAGGCTTCTTTGACTTTTACAGATTATTTCAATGCCATTTCAGAATTAAACAACCCAACCAATAGCGAGCTAGGGTTTTCGCTAGAGCAGGAAATGGTACGGGTACTCAACAAGAACATTAGCCTGGGGCGACGAAAAAAACCAAAGTTTTTAAGAATCATTTCTGGCATTATCAAAAACCCTATTACCCAAGCTGTTACCTCTATAGTACCAGGAGTTAACTCCATTCAATCGGTACTCAATTTTGTAAATGGCGTGGCTATGGGAGAAAAAGACATTAGTGTGGGTAATATTACTGGAGTACAAAACGGCGTAATTAGTTATGTAAAACACTATGAAAACCTCAATAGGGCCAGTGTAAACCTAAATCGTAGTATCAATAGCCTCAAAGTAAGAGCCGAAGGACTTGGACGGCTGAGCAATGACTTTGTAAAAGACATGGTAGTACCTTTGCACAATGTAAAAAAGAGCGATTTGGAAAAAGCCTCTCTAAACCAGGTACTCAATAAGTATTATACCTACCGAATTGTAAGTGAGCGTATCAGGTCTATAGAAGATAAAAACAAAAGTGGCCGGAGTAGCTTAAATTATGATAAATTGGTAAGCGACCCTCAATTAGGTTACTCTTTGTTGAACCGTCAAAAAGTAGAGTTTATGGCGGAAGAGTTAGAAAAGATTTCCATTGAATATATGGCCGCTCTAGACGAACATCATAAAAACATTGTAAAGATATTGAAAGGGGCAGTGAAACTGAATGGTGATCCTGCCAAGATTGACAAAAAGATTAAAAATCTGAATCAACAATTTGAGAAGGTAAAATCTACCTACAAAAAAAATGTAAATATTGAAGCAGTGAAAGCACGAGCAGACCGTATTCCTGCCTATTAATAATGTTTTCCCAGATGGGATTTCTAAACAAAGTTGAGTATATTAATATTAATTAAATACGATATGTACACTTTTCAATGTGGGTTGCTGGATTGAGAAAATTTGGCATAACATTGGGAAATTTCTTTCAAAATAAATCTCTTATTTTACAGGAAGATAACAGGAAGGGAGTCGTTTTTTGTTTGCCTCTACTCCCTTTTTCAATTAAGACTGTCTTATGGGTACAATGCCAAGGTTTAATTCTAATTAAAACATTATGTCGGTAAGTAAAAACAAAGGCAAGGGTTTGTCGGATGAAGAGCATTGGCAGAAATGCTGCCAAGGCGACGAAAAAGCCTTTTTTTACATTCATGAACGTTATCGGGTGCAACTCTTCGGTATTGCTTATGCAATGACTAAAAAAGAAGACGTTGCCCAAGATATTTTGCAGGATGTGTTTATCAAGTTACATCAGAAAAGTAAAGAAAACTATCAGGTGCAGAGTATTAAAGGTTTATTGATAGACATGACCAAAAAACTGAGTTTGAATGCTATCAGTAAGTCTAAACGTGAGCAAGAAGTCTTTGCTGAATACAAGCAGGGGCAATCTAACGTAGGAGTGAACGATGGAACATATAATTTAAAGAAGAAAGAGTTTTTTGGAAGAATCAAAAAAATACTAAGCCCTACACAATTACGTATATTAAACCAGAAGCAATTGGGTTATTCTCAAAAAGAAATGGCCGAAAAAAACAACAGCAAAGTAACTACTGTAAAAACACACCTAAGAGACGCTAAGAAAAATATCAAAGATATTAAAAAAGAAATTTTCTAACACTGTGAGACCATGAAAGAGACTGAAGGCAACGAACATATAGATTTTTTTAGTCAAGATACTATACTGGATTATATTGATGGGAGGTTATCAACGCAAGACAACACATTGTTTGAGCAACAAATGCAAGAAGATGAGATGTTGCAGCTTGCCGTAGAAGGAATCAAAGGATTTTATACTGAGGAGCAAAAGGATCGTCCTTATTTGGAAACTTTGATGACCCAAAGTGAGGAAAACCTCAAACAAGCATTGGTGGAAGTAGAGAATGCTCCTAAAGTAGTGGCATTGAACACCAAACGTCGTAATAGAAAGATTATAGGAATTTCTATTGCAGCTTGTGTGGCTTTATTGATGGTATTTAGTTTACCAGGTTTATTAGATAATAAGGATGCCAAACCCACCAAAAATGAAATTGCTGTTACAACCACCAATCCAGAGGAGGTTAAACCAAAGACTCCAGAGCCTAAAGTAGCAGACACTAAAGAACAAGGAGAAGGTGCAGCCCAAACTGGACCCAAAAGAGACGACGTAACTACCTCTGGAAACCCTGATATGTTTAATAGAACGGATGCCATTGCATTTGAAGAGAAGAAAACTGCGGGATCTGGCCCAGAAAAGAAAAATACTGACGGAGGAGTAACCGAAATAGAGAATGAAGAGGTAGAGGATGACATGTCAGTGCCTGTAAACCAGGGATTTATACCACAACCTAAAAAAACAAAGGCAGAGACAAAGGATGCGAGTCACCACTTACCCAAAAAGCCAGGGAATGTTAGAGAGTCTACCTTGGAGTCAGAGAAAGTGTTAAAAGATTTTTCGGCTAAAACAAAAGAGGAAAAAGGTATTGCCCGAAAGTCTAAAAAAAGAGCTAAAGCTAAAGGGCGCCCAAGGAGAAGAACTGCTCCCAAAGAAAATATAAGCAATAGTCCCAACTCAATTTATTTTTCTAGTGACAAAAAAGACGAAGGAAGAAAAATCGCTTATCGTACTCCTGGTAAACTTTACCTCTGGTTGTATGCAGATGAGCAAAATATGGAATACTTCCGGGTGCAAAACCTGGGTAGAGAGATTGCCGATAATACTGGTTTAGAGTTGGTTGTAGCCAAGGCAAACACGCAGGTATTTTTGAATCAAAAGTGGAAAAAGCATCTGAAAAGGCAAAATTTTGAGGCAAATGATGTGGTATGGATATATTACTTAGGAAAAAATACGCCCACATCATATTTGAGTAAATACAGTAAAAAGAGTGCCGCTAAGCGACCTGGGGCCCAGTTGAGCAGCGTAGTAAACGACTTGAGCCGACGCCTGGAGAAAAGTAAGGTAGCACTCAAAATTGTAACCATAGATCAAGGAAACCAAAGCCAACCTGCCTTGGATGACTTTAATGGTAGACAAACTAACAAGAGTAATGTGACACCTTATACCCAACAAGGGATTAGTCAGGTAGGCAAAAGCTTACCCAAGAAGAATGAGGTATACAAAAAGTTATTTTTGGGGAGTTCAGGGAGCATTACCATCTTAAACAGTAAACCAGGAGGCAATGTATACCAAGGTATCTTTACCAATAATCTGGTTCAAAGCCTACAAGGTGCTTACCAAAACAATGACCCAACAGTAGATTGGAACAAAATCTTAAAGAAAACAACGAACCTGACCCAACAAAGAAGCCAACAGTTGGGGAAACCCCAGGAAATACAACAGAGAAAGATGAAAGTGAAAAAAAGTTATTAAAACCAATAAAAATTATTTCAAGAATGCCAGGGTTGCAAAACGCTGGCATTTTCTTTTCTATATAACAACAATTATTTGATTGGAATCAGGTATCTTAAAATTAGAAGTTGAGACGACTTCTTTCTCAGAGTGTGTTTGAATGTTCGTTTACAGGAGGTTTTATGATGAGTTTTTGGATTAGATGCGTCAAATTAACTTCGTTGAGCTCACCACAGCAAAGCTGTAGGTTCGGTTTTGCGGAAATAGTTGCAAATCCCGATGCATCGGGACAACGCTATTGCCAATAAATTTGACAATATATAATCAAAAAAATCGCGTAAAAGACCTAATCAATGAATTTTAAATATACTCTAAACCAATCCCATTTAACAAAATATGTACTTATGGAAAATATGCAAGACGAAGACTGGGCAGAAGCTTATAAAAACCTGCCCTACATCGATGATGTAAAAGAATATTCGAAAGAAGACGAAGCCTTGTTTAAAGAAATCAAGGAAGTATTAAAAAAATATGGTGTACTAGACAAATTTGGAATCACTTTGTTACATACCCATTTTCCGGTAAAAAAAGGAGAAGTGATGGTAGAGCATTACAATCCTGAAGACAAAAGCCAACTTACCAAACCTCATCCGGCAGAGGACATCGATAAGTTAGGTTTGGTGCCTATTTCCTGGCGTTTTGTAGATGATGAAAAC
>DMXI01000019.1 GCA_003483885.1 Microscillaceae bacterium | reverse complement strand
ATTATGTTTAAATTTTGTCTTCGAGGATAAAAAAGATGAGTGATCAGTGATAATGCAGCACGTTTTAGAGTGAATAGCCCAAGCTATTGACGAAAAAAATGCTAACATTAGCGTTGATCAATCGCTTTTTTAGTCCAGATTATAATTTTTAAATATACTCTTATATTTAGTACAGTATAAACCTTTCATTCAGTTGTCTTCTTATCAAAAACAATTTACCTCTACAAATTGATTACAAAGGTGAGTGCTGATCGTTATTAGTAAAGAAAAGCAACCTATTAAAAAATACACTCGCTCTTGAGAATTACGCTCAAAAAAATGATTTGTTATTTTCATCACCAGTTACACTAACATATTAACACTATTTTAACCTCATAGTTCCCATCTATGAGACAATCATTGCGTTAAATTCGTTAATAAAGTTAAAAGAGGTAAATCGTATTTTTATTATTAGTCATTCGTTTGTATTTTTGATAATTACAAGTTGCACATTCAAGTGATTAAATTTCATAAGTTTAAGATTAACCAATTAAGCATTGATTATGGCCTTGAAACTCAATAAAATTACCCAATATATTCTCGTCTTAGTAGTTTGGTCTGCGTTCCAGCAGGTGCAGGCTCAAGGAGAGGTACAAACCCTTATTTTATCGGGAGTTATCATTACTGGAGAAAAAGCAGAACCAGTGCCTGGCTCTCACATCTACGTATACAAAGCGGGAAGAGGAACCACCAGTACCAGCATGGGAACTTTTGCCCTTACTGTAGTACCTGGCGATAGTGTGGCCATTACTTCTATTGGATTTAGGCCTCACTTTTATAAAATCCCCCTCGATAAAGACGAGAACATGTCGGTAGTTATCGAGCTAAAAGAAGATGTTCAAATGCTGGATGTGGTAGAAGTATTTCCCTATCCAACCGAAGAAATATTTAAAGAACGGGTACTTGCCATGGAGCTACCCGACGAAGAAGCTATTAAGGCAATGCGCCGAAATTTAAGTCAACAGTTTTTAGCCCAAATGGCCTTTACGATGGGGATGGATGCAGGTGCCAATCACAAGTACTACGTCAATCGTTATGCTGTCAACTTAGGAAACCGCTACATGGCTCCCTCCTTATCATTGCTTAATCCATTTGCGTGGGCAAGATTTTTCCAATCTTTGAAACGAAAAAAGAAAAAGAATTAGCGGGTTTCGCAACTTTCAATTCATAAAAAATAAAAGCCATTGAGATGTAAAATCCCAATGGCTTTATTGTTTACAAAGAAGATGTGAAAGTTATTTCTTAGCCAAACGCTGATCGTTAGCCGAAGTATTTTTTAGGCTGGTTTCTTTTTTGCCAGCTTCCTTCTTTTCAATCTTTTTATTGGCGGTATCTTGCGTCTTACTTGTATCGCTATTGGCCATCGCAAAAATACCTAAAGCTATAAAAGCCGCCCATACTGCGAAGTAAGCCCACATTTTACCTAAACCAGTTTTTGAATTACCTTTTTCGTTTTTCGTGTTTTCTTGAGGGTTTTTAGTCATTGAGTTTTTCATATAAATCTATAACCTAATGTAGTATTAAAATGCCTAATTGTTGTTTTCTATTAGTAGAAGGCCATCCCCACTATTTTGTAACCAGTATTCCCTTATTTTTTTCGGAAAATTTAAAATTTAGTAATTTTTCTCATTCAGCATTTCGGAAAACACTTAAAAACAAAAAACCTCCTTTAAATAAAAGAGGTTTTTCGTCCATGTATGATGGGGTTTCTATAACAAATACTCCACAGTGATTTTAGTCAAAGTTGATTACTGATTGTCAGTCGCTTATGAATTTAAAAATTATTTAATTACGCGTTTAAGCATAAAACCGAAACCCTTTTAAAAATAGGGCGAGTAAACAATTTTGATCTAAATCGTTGGTTTACAATCATTAACAGCGTAAACATACGCTCGAATCGGCTATGGACTATGGACTGAATGCTGTGGACTATTGTATAACAAATACTTTCCCTTTTAGCTTATACAAACTTTTTAAAAATCACGGTACTATTATGTCCACCAAATCCAAAAGTGTTGCTCATCACCAAGTTTATATCTTTTTCCAGAGCTTTGTTTACTACTCGAATATTGGCAGGAACTTTAGGATCTAAGTTATCTAAATTAATTGTTGGAGGAATGACACCATCGTTCAGTGATTTAATACTCAGGATAGCTTCTATCGCCCCTGCTCCACCTAACAAATGTCCTGTCATTGATTTAGTAGCTGTAATGTAAAAGCCATCATTGTTTTTTACATGTCTCAACACTGCTTTTAACTCACTTACATCTCCTACTGGAGTAGAGGTGGCATGGGCATTGAGATAATCAATATCCTGTATATTTATTTTTGCTTCATCCATAGCAAACTTCATCGCATGGTAGGCACCTTCACCCTCAGGGTGGGTAGCCGTTAAATGGTACGCATCTGCTGTCATACCAGCCCCCACTACTTCTGCATAAATATTGGCTCCTCGTTTTTTTGCGTGCGTGTACTCTTCTAAAACCAACGCGGCAGCACCTTCACCCATTACAAAACCATCTCGATCGACATCAAAGGGCCTTGAAGCAGCTTGAGGTTGATCGTTTCGAGTAGACATCGCTTTCATAGCCGAAAATCCACCAATGGAAGCTTCTGTGATAGGTGATTCAGATCCACCAGTAATAATCGCTTTTGCTTTACCCATCCGAATATAATTAAAGGCATCCATAATGGCAGTATTAGAAGTGGCACAAGCCGACACTGCGGTATAGTTAATTCCCATAAAACCATGCTTCATAGAAATCATCCCCGATGCCATATTAGTAATCAACTTTGGGATAAAAAATGGGCTAAATCGTGGCTTACCGTTATTTTGAGAAAAATATTTTACCTCCTCCTCAAAGGTATCCATGCCTCCTTGGCCAGATCCCCAGATTACTCCTATGTCGTAGGGTGTTTCACAAGCATTAATATCTAAGCCAGCATCTTCAATTGCTTCACTAGAAGCATAAAGCGCGTATTGTGTAAATAAATCCGTTTTTTTAATTTCTTTCCTGTCTAATTTATCCGCAGGATTGTAATCTTTTACTTCACAAGCAAACTGTACTTTAAATTCTGAAGGATCAAAACGAGTGATTCGGCTTGCTCCACTTTTACCTTTTAGTGCATTTGCCCAATTAGTAGGCACGTTATTTCCTAATGGAGACAACGCTCCCAATCCTGTTATTACTACACGTGTATTATTCATAAGCAAATATTTACTTACCAGTAAGTAAGTTGATTGTATAAATTTTTTTACAATACTCCTTTCAATGCGTTTCTAACTGATTCAAAAACATTGCGGGTATTTATTTTATCCAAGATTAAAGAAGCAGCCAGCGCAGTTATTATTAAATCGGCCATTTCTGTAATTGTACATCTAAATGAAAACACGTTATTTTTAAGGCCTTGCTGTAAAAAATCCTCTACCCATTGCTTAATCTCTTGTGTCGCATTTTGCAAACTTTTTTGCATATCTTCAGGCAAAGAATCATAAGAAGCCCCCAGTGCTCCTACAAAACATACACAATTATTTTTTTTACTTGTTGCATAAATTTGAATAAAAACTTCAAGCTTTTGGGCAGGAGACAATGTTATCCATTCAGAGGTCTGGTTAGTAAAACCAGTTTGATTTTTTTCTATTACCGCAACTCCTAAGTCTGATTTGGCAGGAAAATGATAATGAATTGCCGCATTTTTAATGTTTAGCTCCTTCGCAATATCTTTATAACTAAAAGCATTATACCCTCTAGTTCTAATTAATCGTTCTGCGATGTCGATGATTTTCTGTTTAGTATCAGACATACGCCAAAACTACTTACTAACTAGTAAGTAAACAAACTTTTGTTTATATAATCCCTTAAAAACAAAAAACCTCCTTTAAATAAAAGAGGTTTTTGCACACACATTTACAACAAGTTTTAATACTACCATTAAGATATAAATACCTTAACTAAACATATAAAGGCCAAGCCCTCACTTTTGTAATCAATCTATTCTTTTTTTTTTCAGTTTTTTTAATTATTCAATTTCACAACCTACCAAAAACAAAAAACCTCCTTTAAATAAAAGAGGTTTTTGCACACACATTTACAACAAGTTTTAATACTACCATTAAGATATAAATACCTTAACTAAACATATAAAGGCCAGGCCCTCACTTTTGTAATCAATCTATTCTTTTTTTTTTCAGTTTTTTTATCAATCAATTCTACCACCCACCAAAAACAAAAAACCTCCTTTAAATAAAAGAGGTTTTTGCACACACATTTACAACAAGTTTTAATACTACTATTAAGATATGACACCTTAACTAAACATATAAAGCCCTGATGCAATGATGTGTAACTATGTTTTTTATATTTTTTCCAAAAGAAGCTATGATTTCAGCCTAGGTAACTCTAGATAAAACCCTGATAATACAGGAGCTCCACTTAGGTTTTGGTCAAAGCTTTGCACCTTCTGGACATCCTTTCTGGGTTGATATACTTCTACTTCTTTTCGCTCTACATCAATCAACCAAGCCAGTTTAGCGCCGTTATCGATCCATTCCTGCATCTTTTCTTGTAATGTAGGTAAATGATCTGAAGCGGAACGTAACTCTACCACAAAATCAGGACAAATGGGTGCAAAACTCTTTTTCTGTGCCTCAGTCAAAGCGTCCCAGCGGCTTTGTTCAATCCAACTGGCGTCTGGCGAACGCATGGCACCATTGGGCAATATAAAGCCCGTGGAAGAATCGAAAATAGGCCCGCTTTGACTTTTTCTCTGCCAAAGCATTAATTGAAAGTTTATCTCAGAATTATACCTTCCAGTATCCGAAAAAGTAGGCGTCATAATTAGAATTTCACCCTTCGCGTTTCGCTCAATTTTTACATCTCGCTGATCGGCACAAAACAAGACGAACTGCTCATCAGTAAATTGTAAGTATTTGCTTTTCAGGGTTATTACAGCCATTGTGATAATGGTAAATGATTAATCTAACTTTTAGTAAAAAAGCCTGTTGGATTTTACAACAGGCTTATAGTCATCTGCTATATAATTTTTTAATTATACATTCTTGCGACGATTGCGCTGATAATCTTCAAAAATAAAGCTACCCAGATTTTCCAGGTTACTATAATAAGCTTTTCCGTTATTGGTTTTGGTAAACTCTCTTACAAAATCTTGCAAGTAAGGATCAGAGGCAATCATAAAAGTAGTCACCGGAATCTTAAGCTTGCGACATTGTACTGCCAGGTTCAAGGTTTTGTTCAAAATCTTGCGATCCAGCCCAAAGCTATTTTTATAATAACGAATGCCCTGCTTCATACAAGTAGGCTTACCATCGGTAATCATAAAAATCTGTTTGTTTTGGTTTTTGCGACGGCGCAAAATGTCCATGGCCAGTTCAAGTCCCGCAATGGTATTGGTATGATAAGGCCCTACCTCCAAGTACGGTAAGTCTTTGATCTGAATTTGCCAGGCGTCGTTTCCAAATACAATGATGTCCAAGGTATCTTTGGGATAACGGGTCGTGATCAACTCTGCCAGAGCCATAGCCACTTTTTTGGCTGGGGTAATGCGATCTTCGCCGTACAAAATCATCGAGTGCGAAATATCAATCATCAGCACCGTAGAAGTTTGGGCTTTAAATTCGCTTTCTACCACTTCCAGGTCGTTTTCTAACAAAGTGAAATCGCCAATTCCGTGATTGATTTGGGCATTGCGCAAAGAATCAGTCATAGAAATATTTTCCAGGCCATCGCCAAACTGAAAAGCTCGCCGATCGGTACCACGCTCATCTCCTCTACCCGAATAATTGGTGTGGTGATCTCCGTTACGAGAACGCTTAAGCTTGCCAAAAACTTCTTCCAGCGCACTTCGACGAATCGAAATTTCGCTTTTGGCAGTCATTTGCATACCGCCTCCTCCACCTTCTTCTTCTTTGATGTATCCCTTTTTCTTGAGATCTTCTATAAAATCACCAATACCGTATTCATCGCTGGTTAAATTATATTGTTGATCTAGGTTATTCAACCACTGTAGTGCTTCTGACACATCGCCGGAAGTCATCGTGAGCAATTGCATAAAAATATTCAACAATCTATCAAAATCAGCCGCCTCTTTCATTTGAGGAGGAGTGTATTTCGTAAATCTGTATCCTAACATATATTAATGATCAGTTATCAATGGCTAGAGTAAACACCATAACCTTGATTTTTAAGAATATTTAAAATGATTGGTCTTAAAGTAAAGATACTAAAATAACTATGGAAATAGAAATTTGGTTTCAGCAGTGCAACAGAACTAATAAAGGCGGTAGTTTTCTGGGTTATTGATAGATAAAAGGCAGCACATAATCTCCTATCATTTTAGAAATCTGCCTTTGTTGTTTTACGGCGTTTTGGGTACCTATGTGTTGCCAATGCGCCGTCGTCACCAGTATTACTTTCGATGCTGGAAACACAACAATCATTTGTCCTCCAAACCCCAAAGCCGCTACCAAACGTTCCTTTTCCTGAGCAATCCACCATAGCAGGCCATAGCTTCCCTTGTTTTTAACGACTACTTGGTCTTTGACCGAAGCTTGCATCCATTGTTTAGAGATAATGGTCTTACTCTGGTATTTTCCCTGGTACAACAATAACTCTCCCAGCTTTAGCATATCACGAGGTCTGAGCTCCAACCCTGCTCCACCATTGTAATAGTTTCCTAGTTTTTCCCACCTCACTTTCTCAATGCCTAATGGAGTAAATAAATAACGTTGGGCAAACTTCAGGGTAGACATCCCGGTAGCTTGAGTCAGCAAGACCGAAAGCAAATGAGTACCTGCCGAATTGTATTCAAACTTTTTACCAGGAGTATTTACGATCTTGCGGTCCAGCAAAAACCGAATGGGACGCCCCGACATTACCCAACGGTCATAAATAGCTGCCGAAGATTCGTCCCACCGAAAGCCACTGGTCATCGTGAGCAAATGACGAACAGTGATATTGGCATGCCGCGTTTCTAGTCCAGGTAACCCTTTCAGGTATTTGGTAATGGGATCGTCTATGCTTTGAATCTTCTTTTGATCCACGGCAATTCCGATCAACAAACTGATGATACTTTTGGTAGCTGAACGCATATGTGCCAAATCCTTTGCCTGATGACTCCGAAAATAAAACTCTCCTACTAGCTTTCCATTCCTGCTCATCAAAAAGCTTTTCAAGGCTTTTATTTTTTTGGCTTGTTGGTTAATTTCTTGCAAAGAAACGGTCTCTTTGGATGAGTTGCTCTGGGCCTTGGCACAGCTTCCATTGCTCATTATCACGATCAACATTATATAATTTATATACTTCCACATAAGTCTGTTTTTTTATTGTTTAAGAAAGGGATAAATCGTTTTGCCAATCAATTGACCAATATCATGCTCTTGCTTTGCCGCCTTGGCAACGCCAATGCCTCTCGAAAACGCTGTAGTAACGATGATTAATTTGAGGGTAGGAAAGACCACTATGAACTGCCCTCCATATCCTACAGCACCAAAGTTTTTATCAGGCACACTGTTTTCGCTCCACCACAAATAACCATAACTTGTTGATTTATTAATAGAGATTTGCAAACGAGTCGCCTCTTGAACCCACTTACGCGGAATAATTTGCTTCCCCTGATAAGCTCCATCATTAAGCATTAGTTCCCCAATGCGCAGCATATCACGAGGTTTGAGCCTCAAACGACTTCCTCCGTGGTAATAACCTCCCAACTTTTCCCATTGCACTTGTTGAATGCCCAATGGACGAAAAAAATTACGTTGAGCAAAGGCCAAAGTAGGCATTCCACTGGCTTTGGTCAAAATTACTGATAGTAAATAACTAGCTGCCGTACTGTAATAAAACTTGGTGCCTGGCTTATGAGCGATTGGGCGTTCCAATAGGGCTGTAATGGGTTCTTTTCTCCATTGTCGATGCAGTGTCACCGAGCTTTCATCCCAATCGATACCGCTAGACATAGTCAGCAAATGACGAACGGTAATTTTGCCGTGCCGTCTTTTTGCATAACCTTTCATGTCGCCCAGATATTTGCCTATAGGATCATCCACGCTTTTAATCAACTGTTGGTCAATCGCAATGCCGATCAGCAAGCTCATAATACTTTTAGTCACTGATCGTACTTCATTAAGTTTTTGGCGAGTCTGGGTATGAAAGTATTTCTCACCAATAATTTTGCCTTGCTTGCTCAAAATTAAGCCAGTAAGTCCCTCTACCTTGCTTGCTTTATCAATCACTTCTTTCAGATTCAATTGAGTTGGCTGAGCAGGTGTTTTTTGGGCCTGTAAGCAACTCGTACTTATAAAAACCAGCGCTAAAACAAGGTATGCTTGTATTTGTAACAATTTCATTGCTTGATGTAATTTCACCGTTTTGTTATTTTTTCCCACTGCGTGGATCAGTTTTTATGTATTTCAAAATAGCCTCTAACGCCGGATCAAATCCTTCTTTGTAATCTTGTGAGGTAAGCCCCACTCCCAAATAAGTTCCTAAATACTGACGTTTATCTCGATTTCGCGAAGGACCACCTTGTACATAATTATGTGGAATGTTTACCTTGATGCCACTGTAGGGCAAAGTGAGTATATTATTGTCATAAGCAAAGTTGGGGCGGCCACCAGTAGCTTCTCCTGCCCATACCATCGGGCAACGATACTCCATATCTTGAGCCAGGTGTTGGCCTACATGGTAAGTTTCCCGACCAATAATTCCGAATATTTTACCCCGGAGATTGGTACTGGCCTTTACCAAAGCTTCCATGATGGCCCTGTTGCTATACACACTGCCTTTATGCAAAAAGCGTAAGTCTATGATCCAGGCTTTAGCCGATTTTTCATTGACTTTTTTTGTCATACCATTGCAAAACTTAATAATAGACTCTCCTTTTTTGCTACCTGAAAAATTGAATTGGGTGTAAAAGACGTTCTGTTCTGGAAAGTATTTAGAACGGTAATTCTCGTAGGGATGCTCGAGATATAGAGGGGTTCTACCAGGATCTTGCATAGACACCCAACTCTTGATGGGGGTACGCTCATCAAAGTTGGGAGTTTTACTTATTTCAGTTCCATATTTTTGAACCAGTTCAGCAAAAGTGAGGGCTTTTATTGTCACGACTTTGGTCTTGCCTTTAATTTCTACAGTCATTTTCACTTTTTCCAGAGAATTGGTAGCTTTTTCTATCATGAGCAACTCCGGAGTTTGTAAAAATCGGGGCGTGCGAGCCTTCCAGGACATTTCGTTCTCATAAGTAATATATTTCCGCGCTACTTCCTGTAATTTTTCAATGGGCTGATCACCAATTTTCAAAATTTTGGCTCCTACCAAGGCTTTGTTTTCAGAGGTAGCAGCTCTTATAAAAATACCGTCGTCGAACCAATATATATTTATGGGTAAGCGATGCATTGCCTGCCCATTGGTTAGAGGATACAGGTAAGTGCTTCGATCCAATGCTACCAGTTTCATCAATTCTGCTATTATTTCGTAATCCTTTAATTGAGGAATCTTTTGTTCTAAAGCTTTCACCGCATTTCGCCATACGGTCTTATCTACTTCGGCAAATAGATTGTAATGTACTTCTTCCATCTTTTGGGCTAATAAACTCAAATCAAAGCGCCAGCCTGCCATTCTGGATTGTTTACCAGGAAACTTACCTCCAAACAAGGTCAAAAACGCAGGGTTTTTCTGGTAGGCTTCTGTCTGAAACTCGGGCAATTGGTAGACCATCCCCATTGAGTTTACATCATAACCAAAAAGTTTTTTGAGGGTGGCAATGGCTTCTTTAGGTTGATTGAGCATAGCATAGGTGCGAGCCAAACCAAGCATAGGATTGACCATAAAACTATGACCAGAGGTTTTTACACATTTTTTAAAACATTCATGGGCTTTTTTGATGTCTTTGAGTCGGATATAGCTCATCGCAGCTCGATACCAATAAAAACCTCGTTCAGGGTTGGCACTTGCTACTTCGTAATACAATTGAGCGGCTTTTTTGAATTGTTGGGTTCGAAAGGCTTGACTGGCTTTGGCCGACTTATGCGGATCGAGGTTGTCTAACCGGGAAACCTGCCCCTGTGCCAAGTTACTTCCCAAAATCATTAAAAATACCAATATTAGCTTTTTCATTTTATCGATAGTTATAAGGTTAAATTATTCAAGTAACCCAAAACTATCTTATCTCAAGTTTCCAATCGCTTCATTCGTTGGAGTAGTACTTATTACATTGTAAGTAACTGACTATCAAGACACTACAAAAACCAAGTTATTACGCTATTCGTTGGAGTAGCACTCTTACCTTGGCAATGTTTGTTAACGTGTTAGCTTTTTTCGGTACTCAGAAGGTGTGATTCCGGTAGATTTTTTAAATATGCGGTTAAATGAAGACTTGCTGTTGAAGCCAGCATCGTAGGCAATAGAGAGTAGGTTGGTTTGATGGGCTTGCGGATTGGCCAAGGAGGCTTTCACTGCTTCTACCCGGTAGTGATTAATGAGCTCATAGAAGTTTTTATTCAGTTCTTCGTTCATCACTTGCGATAAATGATAAGCCGAAACGCTCATTTGTTCGCTCAATGTTTTGAGGGTAAGCTCATTGTCAGTAAATGCCTGGTGGATTTCCAGATGATCCAGCAATAATTGTTTATAATGTAATTTTTGCGCTGAAGTCAATGGAGAGGTTTGGTATTTTTCTTTATGCTCATCGACACCCAACCCTATCACGCTGGACTGAGGCATTGATGCCAGACTAGAGGATACCTGAGGGTAAGGTTCGCTGGCCTCATACATAAATATAATTGGGTAACGAATGGCCATATAAGCAACTGAATATAAAAACACACTCAAGATTAAGCCCAGATACAAATCTACATTGACTTGTATAATTCTTAAATAAGTTAAGCTTATCAAAGTATAAATTACCACAAATACACCCATAGCTACCCACAGGGTTCGCCTGAGCCAAATGATGTTTAGATAATTATTATGAGGCAATCCCAGAATACCTTTTTGCCATATGTGACGATTAAGCAGCCGTAAAATAAACGCACTGTACAACATCAGGTGTACTCCTTTGCCATAAGCCAACCATACATTTACAGCTGTTATGTGATCAAATAAATGTTCGGAATGACGGTAGTTAGTATAGACAATCACCAAAATGAGCTCGGCTACCACAAAAGGGAGTATATGCCACCAATCTTGTTTTTTCCAGCCTCGCTGATGATTGATAATAAACAAGGCATAAAACCACAATAAAGGCATGTATACCAGTGGCATTGGAATAAAAAATATCCGATATAAACTGTACCATAGCCCGGTAGTAATAGCAAATTGATCGAGCATTTGAAAACTTAGTATACTCGCAAGTGTCACCAGCATAAGAGATGCTTTTTTCAGTTTTTTGGCAGATAACAACAGCGTAACCACCAAAAAGACTCCTTGTACTGCTCCAATCAGAGATATTGCGGCCCATATAGAAAAATGTGTTTGCATATATTTATAACTAATGCCTATTCAATATCGCAATTTTTTTAATTCTCAATAAACCAACCTCTTATTCTCATTTTGGGAAAACACGTTTTCATTTTGGCACAATCAATTCCCTTCAAGCAATTTAACCTACTGATAATCAAACACTAAAAAAACACGCCCAAGATTTGAATATAGTTTGGCAAATTAAAATTGCCTGCAACAATATCTAAAATCATGTTCAAAATCTTTCAAATATTCATCTACAGCCTTATTCTTATTCAGCACGCTCAAGGACAAACAAAAAAGCGCCAGTTAAAGCAGTCATCTAACTCAAAGGTAGCCGAGGTAGTGGCCACCAAAAATACTTTTCGCACAGCGGCCATTAGTAAGTCATTAGGAAAGTCACGTAAGAAAAAAAGTAACTTAGTGAAGCTCAAAAAAATGACACTTGAAGTAATGGCCAATAATTTGCCCAAAACTTTACAAATCAAAGTTGCTACCCTTGGCAATGATCCTTTTGTGGTATACCTGATTGATCAAAACCAAAGAGTGTATTTTCGACAACATTATTTAGATACCCAAAAAGTCAATATTCTGATTTATTTTAAATACCCTGAAAAAGGGGCTGAATATCAACTTCATATTATATCTCCATCTCAACATATTCAGCGAAAAATTTTGGCAGCAAAAACAGTGGATTAATCAATCAAAAAATTCTCGCCCGTCACGGTCTACCCATCCGGTTTTGCCTTGAGCATCTTGGAAACGGGCATAATGTACTTGAAAAGGCTCCAATACTATATATTTGGGTTCTTTTCCCGTATAGGGATAGTAGCCTTTGAGCTTCCCTTTTTGAATCAATAAATAGTAGCTGTAAGAGGTGATTTTTGTGTATTGAAAAGGCAGGATCACCTCATTATTTTCAAAATTAAATACCCCATATTTTCGCCCTTTTTTAGCCATCATGTAGTTGTGGGGTAGTTTTTCGTAAAACCCTACATAATACCAGTATTCTTCATACGCAAAACTAGTTTTCCCATTTATGAACCGCTTTTGTTTGTATCGTTTATTGAGTTTTTTGCGATCATAGTAAGATCTCTGGATGTTGTCTTTAAGAGGATTCTTTTCGCCAAACATCAATTTTTTAAGTTCTTTATCATATCTAGTATCGATTGACAAATAGTAGAGTAAGCAATATGCCTGCTTATTCTTTCTTTTTTTAAGGTATTTTTCCAGCATTTTCCGGTAAGTACTCAATGCCTTTTGTTTCCTATAATAATGGTACAAAAGCTCCCAATCGTTGATATAGTACCCACAAACCCCTTGTTCGCCAGCACTCCTAAAAAAAGTCTCCAAGCGATTTTTACTTAATTTATAGGTGTACCAACTACCGTCGGTATCATTGCCCCAAAAAGAACGCTTTTCTTTCGGTGACTTTAGTCGTTCACCTTTGTAAGACAAAAAATACATTTGGTTTGAGGAGTCAATGACTTGCAGGTATTTACCAGAGTACAGGTAATAAGTTCGCGGATTCTCACCTAACTTTTTACCCTCTAAGTTGTAAAACACCAGATTTTGTCCTTGGTAGGCTCGAGCAATTTTGTCATATATTTTTATGGAATCATATCGGGTAGGAATCACTACTTTGCCTTGATATTGAAACCCTAGTTTGCCATATTGGCTGCATAACCCACCACCTTGCTGAGAATAACCTATTTCTTCGTGATGTATTCTTATGTCTTCAAACTTGATCAATTGGCTAAAGTCAGGACTGCGTGACGATAAATACTTCTTTTCTAACGAAAAATAAAAGCCCTTTTTAAGCGTTTTGACGATGATCTGTGAAATTTGGTGGTATCCATCCAATATTACCCATATGGTTTTGCCCTTGATATTTAATGGATAATAGCGATACAGCCCCCAATCTCGGTCTTTTATAAATACATAGCCATTTTGGGTAAACCGATAAATGCTTGTTTCTATTCGGAACTCGCGATCAAGCCATTTGGGCAACGGCTCAATGGCTTGCCATTCGATCTTTTTTCCGCTTAGCTCGCGTTGCTTAACCAACGAGTCTTTGGTGATCACCCATTGTCCTTTTCTCTCATCAAAATTCCAATCTATCCTTACTTTTTCCGCTATCAGGGAGATATTTCTTCGTTTGACTAACAGTGTTTTAGATTGGCCTAAAGCATTGGTAATGATAAAGATGGAAAGTAAAAAATATAAAATGTATTTCATCATAAATGAAGCATCAAATTCAAGTCAAATCCGAGCCATACAACCGTCTCTGGCGACCTTTCAAATTGCCCAAAACACAAAAGTTCTCCAAATCATTGTCCGTTTTTTTTGATTCTCTATTTTTGTGTATAATTTTAAATTTAAAAGTAAATTGAGTGCATTCTAAGTAATTGGTTTCAAGCACTCTAGCGCCTCGACTATTCAACTTGAGGCAGCATTACTCAATTGGACACAGACATTATAGCATACGCTTATGAAAATAGCATACAGTTGGCTCAAAGAATACATCGGTATCACCGAAAGTGCCGAAGAAATTGGAGCGATTCTGACCCAAACCGGGCTAGAGGTAGAAGGCATTGAGGAATTCCACCAGATAGAAGGTGGTCTACAGGGTTTGGTATTGGGCGAAGTAATGACTTGTGCCAAACACCCAGACGCCACTAAACTAAGTGTAACTACGGTAGATGTAGGCCAGGATCGTCATTATCCTATAGTTTGCGGTGCTCCTAACGTAGCCGCTGGACAAAAAGTAATTGTGGCTTTGCCCAAAACCACGCTTTATCCTACTGGTGGCGAACCTTTTAAAATCAAGAAATCGAAGATCAGAGGTGAAGTTTCGGAAGGGATGATTTGTGCTGAAGACGAAATTGGGTTGGGTACCGAACACGATGGTATTATGGTATTGGATACCGATTTGCCCAACGGTACTCCCGCGACTGAAGCCTTAGAATTACAAGCTGATTACGTATTTGAAATTGGCCTTACGCCCAACCGGGTAGATGGTGCTTCGCACATTGGTACGGCGCGCGACCTCAAGGCGGCGTTGGATAGAGCAATGTGTGTACCCTCAGTAGATAAATTTGAGGTAAAAAACACGGACCATACGGTAGAAGTAGTTGTAGAG
Source organism: Microscillaceae bacterium (assembly GCA_003483885.1). Taxonomy (GTDB): domain Bacteria; phylum Bacteroidota; class Bacteroidia; order Cytophagales; family Microscillaceae; genus Microscilla. Next base: position 9,895 of record DMXI01000019.1, on the reverse strand, counting down.
AACCAAGAAGCCTGCCCTCGCTATGCTGGGGTGACGATTACCAACATCAAGGTGGAAGAATCGCCCAAGTGGCTACAGGCTCGCCTAAAATCTATTGGCTTGGCTCCTATCAATAACGTGGTAGACATTACCAACTTCGTGTTACACGAAACTGGGCAGCCTTTACACGCTTTTGATTTGGCAGAAGTGAAAGGAAATAAAGTCATTGTAAAAACTTTGCCAGAAGGGACTCCTTTTGTAACCCTGGATGAAGTGGAACGTAAGCTAAGCGCCAAAGATTTGATGATCTGCGATGGCGAAGAAAACGGCATGTGTATTGGCGGCGTATTTGGAGGAATCAAATCGGGAGTAAAAGACAGCACGACGGCTATTTTCCTGGAAAGTGCTTATTTCGATCCGGCCTACATTCGTCGCACAGCCCAAAAGCATGGACTTAAGACTGATGCTTCTTTCCGCTTTGAGCGAGGTGTAGACCCTAACGAAACCATTTACGCCTTGAAAAGAGCTGCTCTGTTAATTCAGGAAATCGCTGGAGGAATCGTATCTTCGGAGATTGTAGATTTGTACCCTGAGCCTTTCAAAGATTTTGAGGTAAAGGTAAAATATGCTCACGTACATCGTTTGATTGGGAAAGAATTGAGCAAAGAAGAGATCACGACGATTTTGAATAACCTGGATATTCAGGTAACCCAACCAACCGAAACCGATTTTGTGGCCATCGTGCCTCCTTATCGGGTAGACGTAACCCGTGAAGCCGATGTGATTGAGGAAATCTTGAGAATTTATGGCTACAACAATATTGAGATTGGCGAATTCTTAGGAGCCGAATCTTTGGCCAACTTCCCAGCGGTAGATAGCAACAAGTTGCAACAAAATATTACCCAAATCCTGGCCGCCAATGGATTCAATGAGATTATGAACAACTCCTTGACCAAACCTGCGTATGCCGAGGCGCTACAAAGCGTACAGTCTGACCACAACGTGGTAATTCTGAACAAATTGAGTGAGGAACTGGAAGTAATGCGCCAAACGATGTTGTTTTCTGGCCTGGAAGTCATCAAGCACAACATCAACCGTAAGCAAAAAGATTTGCGCTTGTTTGAGTTCGGAAAAATTTACCAAAAAATTGACGGCAAATACCAGGAACAACAACAGTTGAGTATTTTTGTAACGGGTAACGAGCAATCGGAATCCTGGATGAGAAGTACCCAACAAAGTAGATTCCATACGTTGGCTACGGCCATTGCCTGGGTTTGTCAGAAGTTTGGTTTACAAAACATTGAAAACGAGTCCATTACCGACAACAAGTTTGGCTTTGGGGTAAATTATACCTACAAAAATCAAGTGATTGCCCAGGCTGGCTTGGTAAGCGACGCTATGCTACAGATTGGCGGCATTGAGCAGGAGGTATTTTATGCGGAGGTATATTGGGAAACTTTGATGAAGTTGTATCAGGAGAAAGTTACTTTTGAAGAAATTTCTAAATTTCCAGAAGTACAACGTGACCTCTCTTTGGTATTAGACGAGGAGGTTACCTTCCAGGAAATCAAGAAGTTGGCTGGAAAAACCGAACGCAATCTGATCAAATCTATCAATGTGTTTGATGTGTATGTGGGCAAGAGTATCCCTGAGGGCAAAAAGGCCTATGCGTTGCGCTTTATTCTTCAGGACAACAAGAAAACCCTGAATGACAAGGTCATTGATAAAACAATGAAAAAGCTCCGAGCCACGTTTGAAAACGAACTTGCCGCGGTTATTAGAGAATAAACAAAGCTCCCTTTCCCTTTTTGGGGAAGGGGTTAAATTTAGAACCCCGAACAATGAATCTCGAAGGGGAGTAACAACAGACAACTATGTAATAAATGTTTGTTGAAAGCTCTCAGCGAATTTTATTTTCAATTCGACGTTCGTTATTCGAGATTCAATATTCTAAATTTGTGTAGCACTAGCGAATATCACTTATTAAAAAATGCTCCCCCTTGGGGTTGGGGGCTTTTCTTATGGAAGACAAGGAACTCAAAGAACGCTTGAATTTATTTGAGCGAAAAATGCAAAAATTGATTGTGAAAACCACCACCCTCAAAAAAGAACTGGACCGGGTGGTAGAAGAAAATATTACCCTGAAAGATACAGTGCGTAAACAAAAAGAAGAACTGGATAATTTTCATAATCAAGAAAAATTTACTAAACTTGTTGCTTCAATATTAACAGGCGCAGATGGCGCTAATGGATTGAAAAAGAGGCTAAATGAGTATATCGAAGAGATTGATAAGTGCATTGCACTGATGAGCAGATAGCTGGAGAATATAGGTTAATTTAGAAATACATTTGTACTGGCTCTATCAACAATTGAGTTGTACGGTTATTATATATAATATTTTTTAATCACTAATTTTGAATGAATCAATCACTCTCAATAAAACTAAAACTGGCAGATAGGGACTATCCTATGCAGACTGACAGCAATACCGAGAGTAGATTACGGAAGGCGGCAAAAGTAATCAACGAAAAAATTAAGGAGTACCGTAAACAGTTTGGCATAGATGACCGACAAGATTTGTTGGCAATGGTAGCCCTTGATTATGCAGTGGAGACTTTAACGCTCACCCAGGAAAGTGAGGATGCTCAAGAAATGGTTTCCAATAAAATCGATTTTTGGAACCAATTGATCGACTCCGCTTTAAGTTCAGAATAATATCTAAAGTATCAGTAAGAACCGTACATTTCTTATCCAGAGCTAACAAGTTTCCTCTCTCTAATTCTCTGCACATCATATCCCTATTGACCTTTCAATGTCTTTTGCATAAATGTTCAACCTGTTTTAGCCAGAAATTTTACGTGTTTCATCTACCCCAATCATTAAACTGATCTATATATGATGATAATCATTTACGTAGCAATTACGGCTATTATTGCTGTTCCGCTTGGGATCGCAATAGATAGAAGTCTACTAAAAAAGCAATTGAAGATTAAAGAAGAAGAAAGTGCAGACAAATCTCAATTATTGATCAAAGAAGCAAAAATAGAGGCTGAGAAAGTTCGACAAGAAGCTAAAGAAGTAATGAACGAGGCTGAAAGCTCTAAAAAAGACAAAATTTTAGAGGCAAAAGAGCACTTTTTAAAGCTGAAGGCAGATTTTGAGGATGAGGCCAATCGCAAGAAGAACCAAATCATCAGTAATGAGCAAAAAATCAAGCAACGTGAGCAGAATTTGGCGAAGCTCATGGAGCAAAACAAGCGCAAGGACAACGAACTCGAGAAAATCAAAGAAAGTTTACTGGAACAAACGGAGCTAATTGCTGAAAAGAAAAAAGACGCTGAAAGATTGCGTCAGTCACAAGTAGAGCAACTGGAAAAAATTGCGGGTTTGACTGCTGAAGAGGCCCGGGAAAAATTAGTAGAAGCCTTGAAAAGTGAGGCTCAAAGTCGTGCTTCTTCTCAGATTCGCGACATTTTGGAAGAGGCCAAGCTTACGGCTACCAAGGATGCCAAAAAAGTAGTAATTGAAACCATTCAGCGTACCGCTACCGAGCATGCCATCGAAAACTGTGTATCTATTTTCCACATAGACAGTGACGATATCAAGGGTAAAATTATTGGTAGAGAAGGACGCAACATTCGCACGTTGGAATCGGCCACTGGAGTAGAGATTATTGTAGATGATACGCCCGAGGCCATCATTATTTCTGGGTTTGATCCAGTACGTCGCGAAGTAGCACGTTTGTCGCTTCAGCGTTTGGTACAAGACGGACGTATCCACCCGGCTCGTATTGAAGAAATTGTGGCCAAAACCACCAAAAGCATCGAGGAAGAAATTATTGAAATTGGCGAACGCACCGTCATTGACTTGGGAATTCACGGATTGCACCCCGAATTGATCAAGTTGGTAGGTAGAATGCGTTTCCGTTCTTCTTATGGACAAAACTTATTACAACACTCTCGTGAAGTAGCCAAAATATCGTCTACGATGTGTGCTGAGCTAGGTTTGAATGCCAAACTGGCCAAACGTGCTGGTCTACTACACGATATTGGAAAAGTATATCCAGATGAGCCAGAAATTCCTCACGCAATTTTGGGAATGGAACTGGCAAAAAAATACAAAGAGCATCCTGAGGTATGTAACGCCATTGGAGCACACCACGACGAGATTGAGATGACGTCGTTGATTTCACCGATTATTCAAGCAGCAGATGCTATTTCGGGTTCTCGCCCTGGGGCTCGCCGCGAAGTAATGGAGTCTTACATCAAACGTCTAAAAGAGTTGGAATCGCTTGCTCTATCGTTTGACGGAGTAAACAAATGCTACGCGATTCAAGCGGGTAGAGAGCTACGGGTAATCGTAGATGCTGAATCAGTAAATGACGAGCGTGCCAGCATTTTGTCTTACGACATTTCTCAAAAAATAGAAAAGGAGATGCAGTATCCGGGTCAAATCAAGATCACAGTCATCAGAGAAATGCGCGCGGTGAGTTATGCGAAGTAATTAGTTGGCAGTCGTCGGTCCACAGTCGACAGTTTTTTGTATTATATATAATTATCGATTATAAATAATAAACAGATAGCAGTAGACTGTGGACCAATGCCCCGACAAATCGGGATTTATAAACTGTTTCCTTAACAATCATTGATCGGGCCAGAGGTCCTGCAATAGTCCTCACTCGCCTCAAGGCAAGCGAGTAATCAAGTTCCTTCGGCTATGCTCAGGACAAAGTATTTTTCTTGAGGAGTTTTTAGTACCTAACCGTTGTCGATTACTAGCCTTTGTCTATTTCAACATTAACTTCTAACTACTAATCAATTGGTTATAAATACATTACATTTTCAAAAAAATCAGTTTTAGATGAGTAGTTGATGATGAAACAGCTAAGGACCAAAGGCCAAAAGCTAAAGGCCGATGGCTGTCAGGCGCTACGAACTCCCAACTAAAAACTCCAAACTTGCAAGCAAATAACACATATAAAGAAACATCAAGTCGGGCCAAAGGTCCGGCTTTTTTTATGACCAGGCTTGGCTGGTTTGGTGGGCTGCTTTGTTTGTGCGGATGGGCAATCTTCCTTTATGTTTATGGCTATGAAACCTTCACTCTGAAATTGGCCCTGTGGAGTGGTAAAACCGACCGACTCGATGTTTTGAGAAATCAATACCTCACATCCTCGTTATTTTTAGGCTTGCGTATTGTAAGTACTGCCTTAGTTTTTGTCTATTTACTCACATATCGTTGGTTACACCAGCTCGAGCGTTGGCTAGCTCAGGTTTGGCGTTTGACTCTTCAACTTTTGTCGATGCCTTTTCAAAGTCTTCAATCACTTACTGCTTCTCAAAAAATCGTTTTACTGGCAGTATTGGCTTTGATAACCCTGAGCCGTATTTATTACTATTGGCTACTCCCACTGCAATACGACGAAGCCTTTACTTATATCCATTTGGTTCACAAAGGTTTACTGGTTTCAGCCACCTATTACCCAGGCCCCAACAATCACGTGCTTTTTACCGAGGTAGCTTCCCTGTTAAATAAAGTCTTGCCCTCATTACTGGCCTTGCGATTACCCAGTTTATTAGGGAGTTTACTGTTTTGGCTTTTGTTGTGGGATTGGTTCGTTCGTAAAATCCGCTTTGAGTGGGCGTTGCTACTGGCTACTTTACTTGTGCTTACTCCCACCCTCAGTGTGTATGCAATCATGGGTCGGGGCTATAGCTTACAGTTACTCTGCGCCTTGGTTGGTTTTAGAACTATACTTGCCACTCAATACGTATCCATTCACCGTTTTGCTTTTGTAGTAAGTAGCGTGGTGGGGTTTTACCTGGTTCCTACTTACTTGTATGTGTTTGTTTTCCTGGTCATTTTTAAAACCAGCCAATTATTTCACTCTAAAAATCGCGCTTATTTAAAACCTTGGCTGTTGGATTTAGTAATCATCACCCTGATTACTAGTATTTTATATCTACCCATCATTTTATTGAATGGCTTAGGGGCTATTATCCAAAATGGATGGGTGCAGCCTCTGAGTCTGGATCAATGGTTTAGTCGTTTTCCTCAGTATTTGGCCTCGCTCGCTCAAGCACTTTGGGGAGATGAGGCGGGGCTGAGCGTAGGTATTGGCTTTTTGTTTCTGCTTTTGGTTACTTTTGTTCTAAAGCCCCGCAAATACTTTGGAATGCTGGGTATTGCCTTATTATTACTACTTCTGCTGGTTCAGCAAGTGCTGCCACCGGCCCGTACTTTACAATATTTGGTGCTCTTACCAGGTTGGTGGATGGTAGAATGGCTTCCTACTCAAACATCTCACTCAACACGTACATTTGCCATTACTTTTGCTTTGTCAGCCTCCCTCCTATTCTACGGCATTACCACTACCCAAACCCTTCGACATGTGGCCCAAACGTCACAGCCTCATATAGAAATTGCCCGAAAAATCACCTCAGAGCAAAGGCCACAAAAAATAGGGGTTACTCACGATACCTATGCGGTGTTTTTGCAGTATTTTAATGCGCAAAATGGCGGCAAGCATCAGATTGATATTCAGCCCAATGAAGGCATGCGCTATGATTGGAGGATACATTCTTTGAAACACACTGGTAAGGCGGCCAAGCTTCCCTCTAATGCTCAATTATACTTGAAAAATCAGGAAGTAATTATTTATAAATGAGGCATTTTTAGCAAGTGTATATAACCACCTTTGTATTATGAATAACCTAGAGAATTTTTCACGACTCTTACGCTCTTCTGATGAAGTAAACGTGCAATTGGCATTGGAAATGGCAAAAGGGATTCCTCAAGCCAATCTAATCTTACAAGATTACCAGGAAATCTATCAGTTTTTATTTGGCCATTCTACCATTGCTCCCTTAAAAGCTGAACATATCATGGCAATAAGTCAGATAGCTATCAATGCTACTGCTAAAAATGTTAGGCACTTACCTCCTTCAATTGAGAGACTGAAACATCTGCAAGAGTTATATTTAGGTCATAACCAACTCTCTAGTTTACCTGAAACTATGGGAAACTTAACCAATTTGAAAGTGTTGATTTTATATGCTAATAAACTTACGCAACTACCTCAAAACATCAAAAACCTCACAAACTTACACACATTGTCCTTGACCTCTAATCAATTCACCCAATTACCTAAAATTATTGGAAGTTTAGTAAACTTGATGAACTTAAATTTATCTTTTAATCAACTCACTCAATTGCCCAAATTTATAGGAAACTTAAAAAAAATGATTTCTCTGAATCTAGAAGACAATCGGCTCACTCTATTACCTGATACCATTGAAGCTTTGACCAATTTGAATGTGGTTAAATTGGACAATAATAGACTTACCCAACTACCTAACACCATAGGAGGGTTAAAAAACCTGTTTACTTTATCGGTATGCAATAACCAGTTAACTTATTTGCCTGAAACTATAGGCAACTTGAAAAACTTAGAAGAATTGTGTCTGGATAATAACCAACTCACTTGCCTTCCTGAAAGCATCGAAGGTTTGGGGGATTTAAAGTTATTATCTTTGAATCATAACCAACTCCACAAGCTACCCAACACCATCCAAAATTTAACAGGATTAGAAGAGCTACATTTAGAAAATAACCCATTGTCTAATTCAGAAATTGAAAAAATCAAGGCCTCATTACCAAATTGTATGGTGGTAACACATTAAAGGGCTTAGTTGACCAGCTATCAACCTTGCCACGACTCACCTTTGAGTAATATGGTTCAGGTAGCAATTGAGTAATATAGCTGTAATAATTTTTACGATCTAAAATTAAACCCACGGCCATGATCAAGCAGTTTTTGAATAAAATTCACCCTGTAGAAGATACCATACTCGATGAATATGTCAGTCATTGGCAAGCATTTAATCTTCCTAAGAAAACCTTGATAACTTCAGCGGGAAACGTGGAGCACTTTTTTTATTTTGTCCTACAAGGGGTACAAAAGTCTTACTATCTACACGAAGGCAAGTCCCACGTAATTGCTTTTACTTATCCGCCGTCGTTTTCGGGGGTTCCAGAATCGTTTATGACCCAAACTCCTTCACAGTGTTTTTTAGAAACCATTACTGAGAGTGCGTTTTTGCGCATTTCTTTTCGTGAACATTTGCAAATGCTGGATAAACATCGCGCCCTCGAGCGGTTGTTTTCTAAAGCCTGGGCTCTTATTTTCCAAGGAATGATGACCCGCTATTATCAATTAATGGCTCTGAGCACCGAAGAACGTTTTCGGGTTTTTGTAGCACGCAGCCCTCATTTGTTACAAATTGTTCCTCAAAAAGACATTGCTTCTTATCTGAGAATTGATGTGACCAACTTCAGTAAATTGATGAATAAAATACGGATTTAACATCTTGGTTTTTACCAACTTTTTTGTGGGCGGGTGCTCCTACTTTTGTATTAAAAAAAAGAGGATTTATGAAAAACCAAGATTGGATTCAACCCACCTTATACCCTTTCAAGCGCCACTACGTTCAGTTAAGTCAAGGCACTATGCATTACCTGGACGAAGGCCAGGGCGAAACCATTGTCTTCATACATGGCACACCTACCTGGTCGTTTTTGTACCGCGATTTTATCAAATCATTGTCTACCCAATACCGTTGCATTGCCATAGATCACTTAGGATTTGGTTTATCTGATAAACCCAAAGGTTTTGCGGGCACCCCCCAGGCTCATAGTCAAAATCTGCAAGAGTTTATTGACCTCCTGGGGCTGGAAAATATCACCTTGGTAGTCCACGATTTTGGTGGGCCTATTGGGCTTTCGTGGGCTATAGCGCACCCTCAAAAAGTAAAACGCCTGGTATTGTTCAACACTTGGCTTTGGGAAACCCAAACCGACAAAGATGCTCAGAAGATTGATAAGCTTTTGCACGGTTGGTTGGGTAATTATTTGTATCTCAACACGAACTTTTCGCCCAAAGTACTGCTCAAACAAGCTTTTTTTGACAAAAAGAAACTGAGCAAACCAGTTCATAAACATTACCTCAAGCCTTTTCCCAACAAAGCAAGTCGTTATGGTTTATTAAAAATTGGGCAATCACTGGTGGGTTCTTCAGATTGGTATCAGCAACAATTTGAGCAGATTGATCAAATAAAAAATAAACCTGCATTGATTTTATGGGGAATGCAGGACAAGTTTATCCGGCCAACTTATTTGCAAAAATGGGGCAAGACGCTACCACAAGCTAAGATCAGGCAATTGGAAAGTGGGCATTTTGTGCAGGAAGAAGCGCCTCAAGTGAGCATTGCTGCTATTAAAGAATTTATGTTGGAAAATACTCCGGCTTTGCTGTAAACCTCTATTGACTAGATGATTGTAGTTTAGAGTATGTACTGATGCATCGGCATTTTCAATTTAAAATTGAGTTTTCTATAACTGATTTCCAAAGGTGAAACAGAGATCGCCTTCGGCTTAGTTATAATCTGGACTAAAAAAGCGATTGACCAACGCTAATTTACCTTTGGTGAGCTCGGCACAGCGGAGCTGTAGTCCAATGTCGTTTAGTTAAGGAAAATATAAGATGTTTTGTTACTCGCATAGCTTACCAGCGTCCTGCAAGCTCGCCCAACATTCCCCGAATGTTATCGGCTTCTGACCATCAGGAGGGAACTTCTTTGACTCGAATAAAAATCGCCTCAAATGCTTAACTTAATGACATTGAGCTGTAGCCTCAGTTTAGCTTTTCCCTCGCAAGCCGCATATGCGTCAACCTAATCAGAGTATAACTAATTGTTTATGAAGACATTAACTTAGAAAACAAGGGCTTCATTTTCGCCTTATTTTGTTGGCGTTAAGAAATTTGCTAAATGAAGCCGTGAAAACTGATCACTGAACGAGGCACGAGTGAATGTTTGATCAGTTTCGGCGTAATAGAGTGAATTTTAGCTACAACAA
>DMXI01000046.1 GCA_003483885.1 Microscillaceae bacterium | reverse complement strand
GGTTGATTTTCACCTGCCACAAACGGGCGCGACGTAACCCTGACGGGCCGTTGATTTTGGTGGAATTTTTGGCGTATAGTTCGCCAGAGGAAGTAACTGAAACCTGAAAGTTACCTTTTTTAACTTTTACAAAAATTTCAGCATCTTTCTTAGTGCTTTTTCCCAAGAAAGCGTAACCAGCTGCTATAACTCCTACTACAATCACGGATATGAGTATTTTCTTCTTCATGGTTTACTACAAGTTTATTTGGTACTAATGATGATTTGAATCACAAATTAGTTGCAAGATTGAAAAATAAATTTGGATACTAATAGATTACCTAATTTTTTAGTTTATCAAAGTAAATGTTTTTTGACTGACAATCAATGATTTGTGGACTTAAGAAAATGTTAAAGTCACAAAAAATCTACCTATTGTCATAAAGAAGACTCTTAAAGTCTGGAAATGTTACAACGATACGCAGAATGTTATGAAGATGTATACAAGATTTTGAAAAAGAAGTGGAGAATTTTTTATCTAAGGAGGGGGATATTTGGTAAAAGAACTTTGAAGAGAAGGCATAAAAAAACACCCCAGTGTTTGGGGTGCTTATATATTAAAAATAAATATTTCAAATACTAGCCAACAAGACCTAGCTCTTCGTCTGTTTTACCTGAGAAAGGAGGGTACTTGTCGTTTAAGAAACCAAAGTACAACCCTACTCTTACCGAATAGCGTAAGGTTTCTACTACAAACTTATGCCACCCTGGAGGATAGTGTCCAGTAAAAAGGATTACCCAAAATGATATTCCAGATAAAACCATCATACCAATGGCGCGGAAGTATAAAACGAAAGCGTGGGGAATGATCATAAAGAAACCTAAGAAAAACTTCTTAATAGCATCTCCCTGACTTTGTTTCTCAAGGTAAGGTACTTCCAGATTTACCAAATCATCTTCAGCATCACGTCCAAAAGGAGGGGTACCATCTACTAAGTTTAGCATTCGCGCGCTTACTCGTAAATTCCAACGCTGCAACCCTACTTGAAATTGAAACATGCTTTCAGGGTAAGTTCCTGTAAAAAGCACCGAAAATATACCGATGATAGAGTAGAAATATCCTACGATACCTAAAAGCATCAGCATAATACCGTGAGGAAGTAGAATGTAGAAAAAGCCAAAAAAGGCACGCATCAATAGCTGACCGCGAGAATAACTCTCTTGGTATTTAATGTATAACTCCATAATTGTAGAAAAAATATAGTTAGAATGTAAGTTTAGAATTCGAAAAATAAACAACCTGTCCAATAAGTGCAAATTTTATTTGCATAAGTAACCATAAATTAATAAGAAATCAGGGAAATAGGTTAACTTCCCTCATATTTTACCTTTATTATCATATTTAAATTATTGAATAATAACAGGTTATTGAGTTTTTGTTAGTGTTATTTTTTTATGCGAATAAAGCCCTCAAGTATTTAGCCAATCTTTGTGACTTGGGTTAATCTAATTTTAAATTTTAGGAAGATAATTCTACCAGTGAAATTGGTGACTTATCTAAAAAAACGACGCTAATTCAGTAAGATACTCCAGATAGTTTTTAAATTTGAAACTGATTACACTGATTTTGATAGCATGAATACGTTTTTGAAAGAGAAGATTTTGGACAAATACCCCAAACGCGTGGTGTATGGGGTAGGAGGTGCTTTGGCATTGATTATTATTGTAGGATTATTGATTTTGTTGAGTGGTGGCCGACGCAAAACCAGCGCAATCACCCTAATGCCCAATAATCCCGCGTTTGTATTTGAAACCAATAACATACTGACCCTTTTTCGGGAAGTAGAAGCCCAACCTATGTGGAGTAATCTGGTGCAAACCGACTACTTTAACACCGTAGCGGCTCGTACGCAGTATTTCATAGAAGTACTCTCCAAAAATCCTAAAGGTATTTCACTACTTTCGAATCGTAAAATTACCGCTAGTGTGCACGTCACTTCCAAAGAAGATTTTGGTACTTTATTTTTTGTTCCAGTGCCTTCTACCGATGACATGGAGTTCCTAAATCAGGTGGTTTCTTTTTTTAGAGCCAAACCTGAGTTTCAATTTGATGATAGAAACTTCAAAGATTTTAAAATCTATGAAGTAAAACAAAAGGGAACCAAAAGCATTTTTTCGTTTGTCATTTACAAAGGCTTTTTTATTGGAAGCTACAGTTCGGTGCTGATTGATGATGTGATTCGACACGTCTCTTCTGGCGAATCTTATTATCGGGTTACCCAAGTAAAGCGAGATTGGGAAGAACTTACCTTTTGGCGCAATGGTAAGCTTCGTTTGCACGTAAATCCTGCCCAATTGCCCCAATTTATCACCACTACCAGCAACGAAAACCAATTGCCTTTCTTTACTCCGTTAAAGCAGTTTGCCGAATCGGCGCTGTTTGCGGGTAATATAGACCAAACCCAACTCCGTTTTTCAGGAATTACTTTGACCAATCGGGGAGAAGATCAGGAGTTTATGAATGTGTTTAACGAGCAAAAAGGACAAGGTTTTGGTTTAAAGCAATACATTCCCAACAACACAGCGATTTTATATCATTTGACTTTTAATGATCGGGACAAATTTATCCAGAAAGTAAAAGATTATTGGTCGGCTCAAGACCAGGAATTGTTTCAGCGGCAAAAAGATGTAGAAAGCAGGTTTGATATCCAATTTGATGATTTGTACAAATACCTGGACAAAGAGGTAGCTTTTACGGTGTTGGAGATGAGTGAGGAACAAAGAAATACCCAAAAGCTACTTTTGCTCAATACCAATGGTTTAGTAGGCGCACTGGGAGCTTTGAAACAAATGGGGCAGAAGGTAGCCAATAAATTAGGGCAGAAAATTACTCCTACTAAATATGGAAAAGTTGAAATAGGTGAGATTCCTTTGGACGAATTTCCAGCAGCTATGTTAGGCAACACTTTTCAAGGTTTCAACAAGTGCTATTATAGTAATGTAGGACAAGCGGTAGTGCTATCCAACGACATTGGTGCCATTCGTAACTTATTAGATGATGTACAACGGGGTGATGTGTGGGGAAAAACCACGCGCTACAAGCTTTTGTTGGCCAAGGTAAAGCAAAGCTCTAACCTTACTTTTTTGATGAATGTACCTAAATCGTGGAGAATTTTAACCAAAAATGCTTCGCCCAAATGGCAAAAGCTGATGAGCCAATATGAAAGCCAGATGAAGTATTTTCAATGGATTACCGCTCAATTTGACTACGAAGGAGAACAGTTTCGCTCTCAAATAGACTTTAAGTTTAATGGAGGGCAAGTAGATGATAAGGTAGACAAGAGCTATAAACCTTTGGTGAGCACCACTCTGAGAACAGGCATTTATACACCTCCTTATTTGATGAAGAACCACCGAGCCAAAGGCGAAACTGAAATTTTGGTACAAGATTATGAAAATCGCCTTCACTTGGTATCGGCTCAAGGAAAACCGTTGTGGAACCTAAAAATGCCATCACCTATGCGAAGTATTCCAGTGCAGGTAGACCGTTATAAAAATCGTAAACTACAATATGCGTTTATTACCAATCGTCGTATTCATATGATTGACCGGGTAGGGCGTTATGTGGAGAATTTCCCTATCTATGTTCGCGATTCTATCCGCTTGCACAGTATGTCGGTGCTAGAGTTTGGGCGACGAAACTACCGTTTCTTAGTCACTGATGCCCAAGGCAAGGCCCGTATCTTCAACCACGATGGTGAATTGATTTATGGCTGGAAATCTAAAAACCTGGGAGCCAAGTTAGCTTCTCCTGCAGTGCAAGTCAAAGCGGGCAAAAGTTACATTATATTCTTGTTAGAAAACGGCCAAATTCACGCATTTGACCGACGTGGTAAAAAGAGAGCTGGTTTCCCTTTGAGTTTGCGGGTGAAAACCAGTAACCCATTGGCCATTGATCGTCGTAACTTGAAATTTACTTGCTTATCTGATGATGGTGAGCTCATTACATTTGATATCAACGGGGAAATTACAGACAAGAAAAAAATAGCCAAGCCGTACCCCAATGCGAAGTTCAGAATGTGTATTGATGAAAATACCAAAGACTGGATTGTAGTGGCTGATGGTGGTAGCAAGGTAGCGGCCTTTGACCGAGAGGGGCGACGCTTGTTTGAAAAAGATTTTAAGGAAAGGAAAAGCTTTGATTTTCAGTACTTTAACCTGGATACTGATAAAAAATACCTGGTTGTATTAAGCAAATTGGAAGCAAAAGCCCATATTTTGGATTATGGAGGTAAAGCAATCTCGGCCCCCCTCAATAGCACTAAAAAACTAGTACTCAAGCTTGACCCCAACGACAACCGCCTGATGATCTATCGTACCTACAGTCAGTTTGTAGGGGGCTTCGCCTTAGACATTAACTAAAAACATTTTGAGAAACATTGCGTTTATTTAAAAAATAACTTAGGAACTGACAGTGAATGCTTTACTGTCAGTTTTTTTATAACCTTACTCAACCTACCCCATATCAAAGAAACTCCTGACTAAAATTTGGAATCTTGCTTCTACCCAGCTATTTTTAATATGGTCTAGAATTATGAACAACCGTGACAATGGAAGCGCTTCAAATACCCGATGCTAACTTATTGAGAGCATTACAGGAAAATATAAAAGACGTATTGATTCCAGAAAGGATGGCCTACATTACCGAGCTGGAATGGAATGAAAACGAAGAAGATGCAAATTTTGCGCTGAAGAGTATCCAGGATTTATCAGGATTAGAGTTATGTCGTAATCTTCGCATACTTTTACTAGATGGCAATGAGGTAGAAAACCTGGCTCCTTTAACGCCACTCAAAAATCTCGAAGAAGTCTGGATGGTGGGTAATCCTATTCAAAATATTGAACCCCTTCGCAACAAACCCAAGCTTAAAGTACTCGTACTCAACGCTTGCACGCAATTACAAGATGTAAGCCCTTTGGCCCAATTGCCAGAACTTACTCGCTTGAGTTTAGCGCATACAAAAGTAACCGATATTACACCACTGGTAGCGCTACCTCATTTGTTGGACTTAAATTTATCGGGCCTTAAGATTGACCACCAAGGAAACTCGGCACAAAGAGAAGCATTGGTACAACTCCTCGTAAATGGAGTAAGTGTTAAAATGGAAGGTATTGAAGCGCTGGAGCAGGAGGCCAGCGAAAAAATACAACATATTTTGCAACGTCCACAAAATGATTTGATCGATTTTTTGCGTCAAAATCGGGGTTTTAAAATTGCAGAATTTGTTACTGAACACGGCATTGATGGATACACTGATATAGGTTTTGGGCGAGAGGCCGAAAATGTATCGGTTTTGCACTTGGCATTGGAACCACCCACTGGGTCTTATCACGATGACCTAGATAATCATGAAGTAGTAGTAAAAAGATTGATTGCGGAAGGGGCTCCGCTAGAGCATCGTACCAATTTTGGAACAACTCCTTTGGTGTATCATCTAAAAAACAACCCGGATGCTAAAATGTCTTTGGTAAAAATACTGGTTACGAATGGAGCTGATATTCAGGCTTTTGATGAAGGTCGGGTAACACCAGTAGCTGCGGCCGCAGGCTCTCAAAGAGACGACATTGTACGTTTTTTGATCAAATCGGGGGCCAATATCAAAGACCCATTTGTACTCAAAGCTTTTGTACAACAAGGTTATAACGATTGGGTGATTCAAGCCTTGAGCGAGGGCTATGGTCAGGGCAACCCACACAAATTAGGGAACCTGTTACTGGATGCCGTAAACCGGGATAATTTGACCATTATGCAGCTTTTGTTAGACAAAGGAGCCAATCCTGATGGAAACTTGAATTTTAGTGCGTTTTTTAATGCAAAAAGTCCCAAAGCAGTAGAAATGCTTAAGCAGTCAGGTGCGGACATTACCCAATTGGATGAACGAAAACAAAATGCTTTGCACAAGGCAGCCAAGGGTAATTTGGTAGAAACCGCTCGGGCTTTGGTAGCGCAAGGATGTCCAGTGGTGTCTGATACTGCGGGTAATTTGCCATTGCACTTGATTCGTTACCGCCCTTTTGAACCTCAGAAAGCCAAAAACATGGCGCGATTATGCATAGAAGAGTTTGGAATGGACATTGAAGCCACCAATCAGGCCGGAGAGACAATCCTCGACCTGAATGATTATTATGAATTTGAAATTTTCTTGAAAGAAATCAGTGTTAAGTCCAGTTAGGTGCGTCCAAGTCACTCAATTTTTTAGGGATGACTATTTTCACCTTCACTTTCTTTTTCTTGACAGGAGCCAAGTCATCAAAACTGGTATTGGGTAGTTTGTGCACCTCTTTGGGAACCACAGTATTGATCCAAATGCCATTTTTAAGCTTGCGCAAAGTCACAATGCGCTTGTTGATGTCTTTTTCCAGTGCGTTCAATCCTTTGATGTAACTTCCCCTTACAAAACTCATCGCATGTTTTTCTGATAGGCCCAAAATCTGTTCCCCTTGATCGAGCTTTTGATTTTGATTGGCATCGTCGAAAGCCACAATAAAACCAATCGCCAACGCAAACCTGCGGGTGACAATACAACTTGAGAGGGGAGGTGCTTGAGTGAGGGTAAGTTTGAATCGTCCTTTTTTATCAAGGGTACTGGTGGCAGGACTGATATTCCACTTATCAGGCTTGTTGGGGTTAAAATCATCCGAATGCCACAGAATGCCTACTCTAATTTGATCGTAATTTTTTAGACCTTTTTGGTCGTCAATGCTTCCTTTGACCGTGACATTAAACTTTCTACCCAATTGGGCTTGGCCGTTTTGAATTCCCACCAATAAAAATACCGGGAGTAATAAGGTTGAAAAAAGGTGTTTCATAATCATCTAATAAGTTACGTAATGTTTTTTGTTTCCAAACGTACAATACGCTTAAATAGTTAAAGCCTTTAACAAACTTTAAGAATAGTCATTCAATGATTTATTATCCTTGCGAAACTTTACCCCCATTGTTCTTTTAACTGTTTATAGTAAGTGCGGCCAATTGGAATTACGGTGTCGGCATCAAGTAGCGCCTCGTATTTGCTGCCTTGATGAATGAGAATGTTTTTGATTAAATGAAGGCTGACCAAGTATGATTTATGAATACGTACAAATTCAGGTGGTAAAATCGTATGAAGTTTATCCAGCGATTTGTCGTGTAGTTCTTTTGTGCCATCTTTTAGGTAAAGCTCAGTGTATACATTGGCTGCTTTGATGTACAATATTTGGTGAATGTCTATGAGCTTAATTTTTCCCTTGGTGCGAATGGCGAGTTTCTTGGTGGGGTAAGTCTGATGGTTACCCGCGATGTCAAGCCGTTCAAATGCTTTTTGTAGACGGTCTTTAGTAAATGGCTTGGAGATGAAATCCAGCACGCCATATTCAAAAGCCTCAATGGCTCGGTGTTTATTGGCCGAAACAATGATGGTATGAAAAGAAGTGGCTACCAATTGTTGCAAAATATCAAACCCGTCTTCACCGTGCAAGTTCAGGTCCAGCAAAAGCAAGTCAATCGTATGCTCTTCTACATAGTACAGCGCATTGACCAAATCAGGGATAATTTTTATGCTGGTTACTTTGTCACCTAACAATTCTCGAGATAACTTTTCGATGTATTTTGCGATTTTGGCTTCATCTTCTACAATGAGTATTTTCATAGTTACAATGATTAATATGCTAACTTCTTTGTGCTTGATTGACAGGGACTTAACTACTGGAGGCTAAAATGATGATTTCGGTTTTCCAACCTTGCTCTATCGGGTTAGAATATAGTTCCCAACGATTAGGAAAACTTTCTTGCAAACGAGCCTCCATATACTTTAGTCCAGTGCCTCCATTTTTTTTGGCAACCGTTGGTCGGCTTTTACCCGAAGAAATCAACGTATACTTTCGTTGTTGTTTATTTTTTTCAAAGTTGAGAGTAAAGCTCATTTCTCCATTACAATCCTGGTTGTGGGTAATGCCGTTTTCTACTGCGGTATGAATGAGGGCAGGTGGGATAAGGTCTTCAGGCAAAATACCCTGGGTATTTAGCTGATATTTTATTTCTTTACGCAGGCTCATCACCAGCAAATAAGATTCACATAGTTGTATTTCTCGAGCAACTGGAATTAATTTTTTGCTCGAGATATCAATCATAATTTCCAACTCCTGGGCCAGTGCAGCAATAAACTGAGTACCTACTTTGGGGTCGTCTTCCATCCAGGCAATGACTGAAGCCAGCGAATTCATCAAAAAATGGGGCTGTATATTTTTCTTGAGCATTTCCAATTCCAATCTACTAGAGTGCACCAACGATGCCTCATATTCTTTGCGTTGTTCACGCATTTGAATGGTGAGCGACAGCAACATAAACACGATCAAAAAACCAAAACCCAAAAATAGTTTTAGGTCGTAACTGTTTAATAAGAAAAAGGCCACAAAGAAAACAATAATTCCCAACATCGCCTCAAAACTTCCTAAAATGGATTGACGCATCGCCCTGATTACCAGGAATAAAGATACACTGAATGAAACCAGAATGGTATAACTGGTTTTAGG
Organism: Microscillaceae bacterium; assembly: GCA_003483885.1. Taxonomy (GTDB): domain Bacteria; phylum Bacteroidota; class Bacteroidia; order Cytophagales; family Microscillaceae; genus Microscilla. The sequence continues at coordinate 23,946 of DMXI01000046.1, read as the reverse complement.
GTCAAACCCCTTGACAAGAATCCAAATCAGGGCCAGTATGCCCAACATCCCGCCCATTACTCTTTGTTTGTACCCAAATGGAAAGCGGTGCATAAAAAACAAAGGCAACAGCACTGCAATTACCAGCGTAAGCAGCGCAATAATGACTAATCGGGTATAATGAAAAGGGTAGTGGTAGTAATAATGAAAACGTAGGTATTCAAAGATGAGCAAAGTGAAAAAGGACAAGCAAATAATGGCAAACAACAAAAAACGTAAGTGGCGATTGCCTACCAAAAAAATAAAAGAATAATATAACCCTATCACTAAAAATATACCCGCAATAATGTGCACATAAGCGGTAATGATGATGTCTTGTTGGGCTAGGGTAAGATAGTTGCCCACGTTGAGATCGGTATAATCACTATCCAGAGGGTTGTTACTTTTGCCATAATTTTCAAAGCGGAAAACCCGCATAGCAATCAGGTGCTTGCCTTTTTGATGAAGTGAATCAGGGATCATAAATAACTGATGTAATGGAGCCGAAGTCACGGCTTGAGGGGCTTGCTGATCAGGATAATTTCGCCCGATGAGGTATCCATCCCAAAATACCTCATAAGTGCCTGTGAAGTCTACGCTCAACCCTTGAGGAGTAAGTGCTTGGGGTGTTTTTTGGATATCGACGGTGAGTCTTATCCAGAATGTGCCCGTAGAGTCTTCAAAATTCTTGGTCCAATGTTCACTAACATAGGCGGGTTGTTTCCAGGACAAAGAGTCCCCGTAACGGATATGTACCTGGGTAGCTTTTTGGGTAGAGGGAAGGCGTACATTGGCCAACAGTATCACCAATCCCACACTGAACACGAATACCACCAACGACAAATACGAGAATCTCTGTTTGAACATACGCTATTACTATCTCTATGAGCTTGTTTAGGGTTTTTGCTTTGAGAACAAAATTAGAAATTTTGGGTGCAGGTAAGGCGCGAAAAGCGGAGTTTAGCTTATGCTAAATGAGTATTTTCACAACGAAACCTGTGCTCAAAAGGATGTTTTTGAATCATTTGAAGAACCGCAGCCCTTTAGGGCAAGCTCTGCGAAGCTAAATCTTAAACAAGCTCAATGCTTATTTTGCAAATTTAGCTAATTGGCAAATAATATTATAGCAATAGGCCAAAGCTAATAGCAACTCACTTATTTGTATATCATGTGCCAAATAGTATTGGGCATATTTGCAGAGAACCAATAAGAGATTACATGATGAAAAATCACCCCAAAGGGCTATTTATTCTATTTTTTACCGAAATGTGGGAGCGTTTCAGTTATTATGGATTGCGGGCAATCCTTGTATTGTTTTTGGTGTCCAAAGTCAAAGGAGGCTATGGCTGGACCGAAGCCGAAGCCCTGAGTTTGTTGGGGTTGTTTACCGGGATGGTGTACATTATGTCCATTCCAGGAGGTATTATTTCTGATCGCTGGCTGGGACCCAAGAGATCGGTTATGTTGGGTGGCCTGCTGTTGTGCATTGGGCACTTTTTGATGGCCGTACCCAACCAAACGATGTTCTACATTGCGCTTTGCCTTATTGTATTGGGCATTGGTATGCTCAAGCCCAATATTTCTACCATGGTAGGAGAGCTATACACCGAGCAAAAGAAGCGAGACGCAGGTTTTATTATTTTTTATATGGGCATTAACTTGGGATCGTTTTTGGCCACCCTTTCTATTGGTTTTGTAGGAGAAACCTACGGCTGGCACTATGGTTTTAGTTTGGCAGGTTTTGGTATGTTGCTGGGGCAAATCGTATTTGTATGGGGACAACGCTACCTGCGCGAAGTGGGCAACAATCTCAAAAAACGGAAGCAAGCCCCCAAAGAAAAACTCAAGCTTTCGCCTACCGACCTCAAGCGAGTAATGGTATTAGGCATCTTGTTTTTTGTCATTTTTGTTTTTTGGATGTCGTTTGAACAAGCCTCAGGTTTGATGAACCTGTACGCAAAAAAATATACCAATCGGATGTTGTTTGGCTGGGAAGTGCCCGCCAGTATGTTTCAAAGCCTCAATGCTGGGTTTATTCTAATATTTGGAGGAGTAGTGGCGGCTTTTTGGGCAAGGCGAAAAACTTCCGCTATTTCTAAAATGGCCATTGGGACTATTTTGGTGGGTTTAGGCTTTTTATTTATGGTAGGCGCTTCTATGGAGCGGGCCAGTGTAGGTCAATCAGCCATTTATTGGTTAGTATTGGCATATTGGCTACACACCTTAGGCGAACTTTGTATTTCTCCAGTGGCACTTTCTTATATTTCCAAGATTGCTCCCAAAGCATTGGTGGGTTCTATGATGGGAGCCTACTTTGCTGCCACAGGCTTTGCCAATATAGCCGCAGCCGAAGTAGGCAAGCTGGCTGGTAAACTGGGAGAGCTGAGTATTTTTGCTGGGTTGGTAGTTATCTCAGTGATTACTGGAACTATTCTGTTGCTGTTTGCTCGCAAACTTACCAAGCTCACCCGAGAAGATGAGATAAAAGATGAATCGTCAGAGGCCACCCAATCAATATCGGTAGCTGAGGCTTAAGCCCTGATTATATAACCTTGAAAACTAATTTACTTATAAAAGGTGTTCTCATTATCGTAGAACACCTTTTTAATTTCAAATTTGAATCTCATCATCATAAAAATCGCCTTCTACAAGGTAGCGAACCCTCAGCCCAGTTTTATACATCCAAGGCCAGATATCTGCCTGTACCTGTGCTTGAGCCTGTAAAAAGTCTGCTAAATCATCGTCAAGATAAAACTCCATAAATTGACCTCCCAAATGGCTGGGTACAGAAGGCGGATCACTGAGGAGATGCCAGCCTATTTGCTGCAAATAAGTTACTTTTTCCTCTTTGTCAAGTTGGGCATCTTCTACTATTGAGGCCGCCTCCATCCATTGATCTAAAGTTGATTTTGGGTGATTACTCTCCAGTACTTGTTCTGCCCAATAAATTTCGCTGGCTTGCTTGGCGTTCCAATCCACGGGTGGCACAATGTGACTATAAATATCTTCTTCTAATGAAAAAGTAGCCTGAGCGGTTATAAAATCATGATCCCATTCTCCGTCATTGACCCAAAAGTGAGGAACTAGGTTTACGTGATCTTCATTTGCCCAAGTGCTGGGGCTCAGGAGATTGTTATTGAGGAGGACCGTGTGGTAGTCGGAAAAACAACTCATAGAATAAGGCAGTTCCGCTAATAAATTGTGACTTACATCTAAAGTGTTCAAATAGCTGGTATAGCCGATATCATTGGGCAGTTTTCGTAAGAGGTTTTGCCGTAGGTTGAGGTACTGCAAATACTCAATTTCACAAATGCTATTGGGTAAATGCTTGAGGCGATTTTCGGAAGCATCTAAATACTCGAGCACAGGCAAATTGGAAAGAGAGTCAGGCAAAGAATTGAGGCGATTCTTTGAAATATTTAATACGCGTAAATGAGGTAAACTCAATATTTCTTCAGGAAAGGTATTCAACTGGTTTTCAGACAAATCTACCGAAGTGATTGAAGTAAAATAAGGGAGGTATTGTTTGACCCTGGGATCATAACATCCACTTAAGTCGAGATGATATAGCTCCGTAAAATCTGTTTCCCAAATGGAAATGCTTTGTTCCCAACAAAACCGAAACCCCATTCCGGTAAAATACAAAGTGAGGTTGCCCAACTCTCCCTTGTCTATGATTTCATAATCAGCAACTTGTGCTAAATAATGAGCTACCTGCTGTTCTGTTTTTTGCGGAGTTTGTGGATATTGTGCTTTCAGGTGAGCAAAGATTTGATAAAAATTATTAACCTTCTTTCTCAGATTACGACAAGTCAATTGTTTAAATAAAATGCGTGCCTCCTGACGAATATGCTTGTTGGAGTGGTAATAAGCCAAGGCAAATAAATGAGTGGCAAAGTTTTGTTTTTCAGGGTGATTGCTCAAGATTTGAAGCCCAATCTGAATGTTTACTTCCTCTTGGTGCCGAAGCATCAGTTTTAGGTTTTTTTCTGGGTTCTGCGTCATAGTGTTGGGTACTTTAGTTTTACCTAAAATACACATCTATGCTTTGTGAGTATCCTGATTTTTTCTTTCATATTTAATTAATTTTTTTTCTTAAATCTGCTGGATTTTATTTCCACAAAAACAATTCAAATTTAAATGGAGCGGGGGAGGAACTCAGTGATGGCTTTGCATTAAGTAGTGACTGAAAAGCAGTTTGGCACTGGGTGTTGGTATCAGTATTTATTACCTATCGACTAGTACTATTTGGCAGGACTATTTTGCTGGCTTTTCCACCAGCTAATGACTTCTTCTTGTATCTTTTGATAGCTATCGGCCGAGACCTGACAATATTTCTCTACATACTGATAGTCATGCGCCATATCGTCTATAAACTCATCCAGTTGATACAACTGGATACTTCGCCGATAACAATCAACAATCTTTTTTTTGTGATTGGTACACCAATAGGTGTGCCCCAGATTCATCCAAGCATAACGATTAATTTCGTTTTCAACTTCATCGATATCGAGTGCCTGCACAAGCATTTCTTGTGCTTTTTCAAAGTCTCCCACCACTATAAAACACCAACCCATTTTACGCAATGTAAAAGTGTTGTCAGGTTCATGTATCAATGATTTTTTGTAATACTCCAGGGCCGATTCGTATTGGCTGAGTTTCTGGTAACAAAACCCTACATTGCGAAGAGTCCAGGCATCTTGAGAGGCGATATGATAGGCCTTAAGATGACACTCAAGAGCTTTTTCGTATTTGTCTAGTTTTTGATAACACCAACCAATATTATCCCATATCCAGGAACTTTTTGGGGTAAGTTTAACTGCTTTTAGATAATATTCTAAGGCTTTGGAATAATCAGATAACTCGCGATAGCAAAAAGCAATGTCTTGAAAATCTACTTGATCCAGTGCGCCTTTTTGTTCGGCAGCCAGATAATATGCCAAGGCTTTAGAGTATTGTTCGGTTCTGCGATAGCAGTAGGCGATGTCTTTGAGGTTTGTGAGGGTGCGAATGCCGAGTTTTTCTGCTTTGAGCAAATGGCTGAGAGCTTTGTCGTAATGATACAACTCCATATAATGATTCCCCAATGCCCGAAACAAATCTGGATGGTAGGGTAAGATTTCTTTGTAAACAAGCAAAGGTTTTATTTCTATTTTGTGGATTGCCTTTGACATTGATTATTTTTTTAGGGAATAAAAATATGTTCTTTTTATGAATAAGTTCTTGAATTCAATTTAATTTTTTTGTTTTTCTTAATAAACTTTTTGTTTTAACCTGAAAGATGTACTTTTAAGCTCTAGATTTAATATTTTACTTCAAGCTTTATTCCAAAAAGTCTGTTGATGAGTGGATTATAAAAACCACTTTTCAAGAAATTCCCTCTTTCAATGCTTCTAGTCTTTTTTTAGTTTTAAAAATTACGGCAACAATTTCTGTTTATTTGCTTACCTTTTGTATAAGTAGTTGGAATTTATCTTCTGAAATATCAATGTATTTATTGACAATTTCATAATCGAGCAACATATCTCTCAAAAAATGTTGCTTGTTTTCAAATGCTACATAACTTTTTTTGTAGTACTCTATAGCTTGCCTTTTCTGATCATTACAAAGGTATACATGACCAGTATTCATCAAAGATTGAGGACTGGCAAAACGATCGACCAAATAAGAGTTGCGATAAGCACTCAAGGCTTTGGCCAGATGACCACTTAAAAAATGCACCCAGCCTACTTGCCTGATAGTCCAGGCGTTGTTAGAGTCTATAGAGAGTGACTGACTAAAAAAATCTAAGGCCTTTTTATTTTTTTTCAGGCTCATATAACAATACCCAATATTGTCTAAATTCCAAGTGTCACGATTGTCAATATGATATACTTTGAGATGAAACTGTAGAGCGGTGTCAAATTCATTGAGTTGCTGGTAGTTCCAGCCGATGCTGTCCAACACGAAGGTATCTTGAGGCTTTAGTTGGTTGAGCTTTAAGAAATAGTCTACTGATTTTTGAAATTGTTTGGCGCCTTGATAAGCCATAGCCATTCTACGGATAAGCCAACTATCTTCTGGATAGTCAGTCTCTACTTGCGAGAAACACTCAATTGCCTTCTGATGTTGTTTGGTTTGTTGGTAAGAATAGCCCAGTTTCTTGAAATCCAGGCAACGTCCTTGATCTAATTTTTGAGCCTTGATGAAGTAATCAATGGCTTTTCGGTAGTTGTATTGGTGATAATAACAAATTGCAATGGTGTGCAACAGGTCAAAATGTAGAGGTATCTCCTCTTCGTAAGGGAGCAAGTATTGAAGCTCTTGTTTAAACTGCACACTAGACATGGTTGGTATTACTTTTAGTTTCTCGATATATCATAGTTTTAATCTTTGCAGTGATCTTACTTTCTGTAATTAAGACCAAAGAACTCCATTCCAAAAAAATACAATAAAAATTAAAACAGGATACAAAGCTACATCAGCGCATCATTCTAAAAAAATTTATTTTGTACATAAATTTACCGAGTATTATTTATAACACAGTTAACCTTTTTTTTGTTGTTGACTTTTTTTTTGATCCCAAAATTTCACAAGTGAGTTTTTTATTTCTTTATAAAATTGAGTATCCACCATGTATTGACGAACCAAATAAGGTGCATCCTCTTCGAAATTCTGAAAAAACTTGATTGGTTTATTAAACATCAACAAACTTTTCTGATAATATATTTTAGCTTGTTTGATCTTGCCTTGGCATAAAAAAATGTGTCCAAGATTTAACAAATCATACTCATCTTCACCGTTTGACAAGCATTTTTTAAGGTAAATGTAGGCTTGTTGCAGGTCTCCCAGTACAAAAAAACACCAACCAATACAGCCCAAATTCCACACATCGTGTGGATCTACTTCTTTTGACTTGAGGTGAAACTCCAGTGCCACCTGATAATTTTGTGACTTTTGGTGGCAAAAGCCTGTCTGGCGTAGGTTCCAGGCATCTCGTTGGTCTATTTCCCGCGATTTTTGATAAAGTTTCAGCGCCTGGTCATATTTTTTGAGCCTTTGATAACAAAAACCGGCGTTGTCAAGATACCAGGTATTGTTGGGGTCTAGTTGGTCTGCTATCAGGTAATATTTCAAGGCGTTGGCCCAATCTTGCAGCTCCCGATAACAAAATGCAATTTGCTTAATTTCCCACACAGAATGTTCCTCGATCTTTTCGGCAGCAGCATAGTATAGCAAAGCTTTTCTAAAGGCATCTGTTTTTCTAAAACACCAGGCAAAGTCTTTTAAATCACCTCCAGCGAGTGGGTGTATTTTTTCTGCTTTTTTATAGTAAGCAATGGCTTTGCGATACTCGTAATTTTGGCGATATCCACAGGCTATTTGCAAAAAAAGATCATAATGTTGGGGTATGACTTGCTCAAGAGGGAGTAAATGTTGGATTAAATGAGTATAACTTACTTGTGACATTATTGTGAATGAAGCTTATGCGGTAAAACCTCCAAGAATACTTGGATGATAGTAAATATAATTAATCCCTGGTTGTTTAGAAAGAAAATGCACTTCCCTTTTAGCGGGCTTTTTGAGCGTAGGCAAGCATTTCTTCTTTGATAAATCTAAATGTTTTAAGACTAATATTGTAAATGCTTAAGTGGCGTTGATCTTCCTCAAATAATTTTTTAAACTCATCATTGGTGGGAAACTCTAAAATACTACGGCGGTAGAAATCAAAAGCCCGGGAGTTTTCACCCTTAATAAGCTGTACATGCCCCAGATTCATAAGCGTATAAGCATCATAATTGTCTAGCGAATAGGCTTTATTGAGGTATTTTTCTGCTTCTTTGAACTCCCCCTTTACCAGTAGAATCCAGCCAATGTTCATTAAAATGACATCTTCTCTGGGATTTATTTTTTCGGCTATTTTGTAGTACTCCATCGCCTTATCGAAGTCTTCCAGTGCCTGAAAACAATACCCAATGTGCCCCAAATTCCAGAGGTTTTGAGGCCTTTGTTTATAAGCTTTTAAATGATATTGCACTGCCTGGGTATAGTCATTCAAAGTCTGATGACAATACCCAACATAAGACAAATGTTCGGGGGAAAGGCTTTGTTTGGCTTCCACCTTTTGAAAATAGGCCAAAGCTATGTGAAATTGATTGACCTGATAATGGGCGTTGGCCAACAGCAATATATTTTCGGTGTTGTGAGGAGCCAGTGTCTCTATTTTTTGGTAATAGGGAATAGCCTTATAGTATTTGTTAATATTGGCATAGCAATGGGCAATTTCCTGTAGCACATTCAAATGATCCGGAAGTATTTGAACGTATTTGAGCAGTGCCTTTAGATCTTGATGATAAGTAACCTGCGACATAATCAAACTTCTTGGTAAATAGATGATTGGCTGAAGGAGAATTTGGTGTCATTTCTAAAAATTTGGTAAGACAATATAAGAAAAAATGGATGGATGACCGCAGCAATTTATCAAGATTATGTGGTAATTTGGAATGGAAATACGTGACTACAAATTGTTCTTTTAGCAATAAGAAACTTTGGCTAACTATAAAGCCGATTAAATATTGTGCTTTAATGGTTTTCATTCTAACTTTCCTTTTGAAAAGTCGCTACCTTGTAAATATTAGAAGGACTTTCTAGGAACTTGTCTCGACTTTTGAATATGGGCTAAAACCTGTCTTATAAGGGGCTTGCTTTTGTTTAGAGAGCAAAGTGGGCAGTTTACAGTCCATCATTAAAAGCCAAGGTGAGTTTTAAAAGATAACATTACCGACCAAAACCAAGATATATTGAAAACAATATTAATCACCAACGCCCAAGTAGTAAACGAAGGCGAAACCAAAACCAATGATGTATTCATCAAAGATGGGCTTATCGAGAAACTGGGAGATGATTTATCAAATCTCTCAGCAGACATTGTAATAGATGCCCAAGGCAAATACCTCATTCCTGGGGTAATCGACGACCAGGTACACTTTCGCGAACCTGGGCTTACCCACAAAGCGGACCTATACCATGAAGCCAAAGCTGCGGTAAAAGGAGGGACTACCACTTTTATGGAAATGCCCAACACTGTGCCTAATACGTTGACTCAAGAGTTGCTGGAGCAAAAATACCAACGTGCTTCGGAAGTGGCTTTAGCAAACTATTCGTTTTTTATGGGAGCCTCAAACGACAATATTGAGGAGGTACTTAAAACCGATCCTAAAAGAGTTTGTGGCGTGAAGATTTTCATGGGCTCTTCTACTGGTAACATGTTGGTAGACAATCGGGCAGTATTGGAGAAAATATTTAGTCAATCCAGTATGTTGATTGCTACCCATTGCGAAGACGAAGCCACCATTCGGGCCAACTCTGAGGTATACCGCGAAAAATACGGCGATGATGTTCCAATGAGCGCTCACCCAGAGATTAGAAACGTAGAGGCTTGCTACAAATCGAGTAGTTTGGCGATTGAACTGGCCAAAAAACACAACACTCGTTTGCACATTTTACATATTTCTACTGGCGAAGAAACCGAGTTGTTTCGCAACGATATTCCTTTGGCTGAAAAACGAATTACCTCGGAAGTGTGTGTGCACCACCTATGGTTTGAGGCCAGCCAATACGAGGCCTTAGGTTCTCAGATGAAATGTAATCCAGCTATTAAAGAAGCACGCCACCGAGAAGCTTTATGGCCAGCATTGCTAGACGATCGCCTCGATATTATCGCTACCGACCATGCGCCACATACTTGGGAAGAAAAGCAAAATAATTACTGGAAAGCGCCCGCTGGGTTGCCTTTAGTGCAGTTTTCATTACAAATGATGTTGGAAGCGGTGAGCCAGGGGCGAATTTCTTTGGAAAAAGTGGTAGAAAAAATGTCTCATGCTCCAGCCATTTGTTTCGAGATCGAAAAACGTGGCTATATCCGCGAGGGCTATTGGGCCGATTTGGTGCTGGTAGACCTTAATAAAACCACCACTGTAAAAAAAGAAGATATTGTTTATAAGGCTGGCTGGTCACCACTAGATGGACAAACTTTTCATTCTGAAGTTACCCATACCATTGTTTCGGGGCACCTTGCTTATGCCGAAGGGGTATTCGACGAATCTAAAAAAGGAGAAAGAATCTTATTTGATCGAGATTAGTGGATAGAGGTGCAACTCACTGGATGAGTTATGCATCTCTTATGATATAAGATGTTACTTATTAATGTTACACAACCGAATTGTATTTATGCAGAAAAATAAAACACTTGTAAAAGCATTGTTAGCCTGCCTTTTGATGGCAGGCTTTTTTTCAATGGCCAACGCTCAGGAAAAAAGGTTTTTTGTTCCAAGTGAGATCAAAAACGCCTATAAAAGCGGTACCCGATCTATGGATGGCAAGCCTGGTCCTAAGTATTGGCAAAATACGGCTGACTACCAAATCAAAGTAAAAGTAGTGCCAGGTACGCGTTTGTTAGATGGTTCCGAAACGGTAACTTACTATAACAAGAGTCCCAAAGACCTCAACACCATTGTGGTACGTTTGTATTTTGATGTATTTCGCAAAGCCAACCCCCGAGCTTCGAGAGTAAGACCTGATGACATCAGTGATGAAGGGGTAAAACTCAAAGAATTAAGCATCAATGGTGAAGCTGTTAATTTAAAAAGCCGTCAGGTAAACCGTAGTGGAACCAACTTGTACATTCGTTTGAAAAAACCACTCAAAAGTGGTGAAAAGGTAACGATGAAAACTGCTTGGGAACAATATATACCCTTGACCAATCGTCGTACTGGTGCGGCTGATAAAACCTCGTTTTTTGTAGCGTATTGGTATCCTCAAATTGCGGTATACGACGATGTATTTGGTTGGGATACCGAAAATTATTCTTTGAGAACGGAGTTTTACAACGGGTTGGCCAATTTTGATGTAACCATCGATGCGCCCAAAAACTACACAGTATGGGCTACAGGAGTTTTACAAAATCCTGACAAAGTTTTTACTGATAAAACTTTGAAACAGTACAATGAGGCTTTAAAATCAAGCAAGACGGTAGACATCATCAAGCCTGAAGACTTAGATAAGTTTGAGCATAAGGCAGGCTCCTGGCAGTTCAAAGCTCAAGAAGTATCTGACTTTGCGTTTGCGCTCAGCGATCATTATGCCTGGACAGCTGCTGTGCAAAAAGTAGACAATCGTCAAGTGTTGGTGAGCTCGGCTTTCCCTAAAGAAAAGGCCAAAAACTACGCAAAGTATACCGAAGTGCAACAAAAAATTATGAAACACTTCTCGGAAGATGTACCAGGTATTCCGTACCCATATCCTCGCTTTACATCTTTTATAGGTTTGCGTGGAGGTGGAATGGAGTTTCCAATGATGGCTTACAACCAAGACCAAGGGACTGGGTTGGCTACGCATGAAATGCACCACACGTATTTTCCTATGTATGTGCGAATCAATGAGCGTCGTTTTGCCTGGATGGACGAAGGCTGGGCCGACTACATTACCACGGTGGTCATGAACCGATTTATGCGCAAAGAAAAAGACAACGGGCCGTTTTTTGGCAAGTATAAATCCAGCGTTCAGGGAACGGTAGGTAGTTTTGTAGATTTACCTTTGATTACTTCTACCCAGTTTATGGATGGTAGCAACTACGGATATGCTTCTTACCCATTGCCTGCATTTATATACTCTATTTTACACCACCACTTAGGCGACAAAATGTTTTTGAAAGCGTTTAGAGAATACATTCGTCGCTGGGCCAAAAAATCACCCACCCCTTATGACTTTTTCTATACTTTTGAAGATGTGAGCAAGCAAGACCTGGGCTGGTTGTGGACCCCTTGGTTTTTCCGACAGGGTAATGTAGATGTAGCGATTAAGTCAATGAAGGGCAGTCAACTGACTATTTTTAACAAAGGCAATCGCCCAGTACCTGTGCAGGTAAATGTGACTTACAAAGACGGTAAGACTGAAAAGATATATCAATCGGCGTCTATTTGGAAAACACCTGGGGATAAAAAAATCAAGATTCCCAATGCCAAACAAGTAGCCAAGTTGAGCGTAAATTCCAATGTAGTAGATGGTGATATCATGGACAACTTTTACCCTAGCTTGATAGACCAACTTAAGGCCATGAAAATTGATAAAAGCATTTTTGGAGACTATGCAATTGCCAGATATGGTTTTACTATGAGTGTAATCAACAAAAACGGCTTGATCTTTATGGATGTGCCTGCGGCCAACACTTCCTCTTATCTGATGCCACACAAAGATGGCTCTTATCGCAGCCTGGACGAGCAAATGGTTTTTAAGTTTGAAGGTGGAAGTGTCAAAGGAGAACTTAAGCAATTTGGTGTGAAGATTTCTGGTAAGAAAAAGAAAGAATAAAGTAAAAGGTTTTCTGATATAGTGAAGCTTTTGATTCTTGATGATTGGTTTTATACCAGTAACCAAGGGTCAAAAGCTTTTTTATTACCGAACATGCGGCGCAATCGCCTTCGTTTGCGTTTCCACAAACGAAAAATATTTAATAGTATGATTACCGAGCTATTTTTTTAGATAATTGAGCACTTCTTGTTTGTAAGAAATGCCAATGGGAATTTCCAGTTGATTGATTTCTACATCGTGCTGGGTAAAAGCGGTAATTTTTTTGGTATTGACAATGTAGGAGCGATGAATACGCAAAAAATAGGAAGGTAGTTGGCTGGTAAACTCACTAATTTTTTCCTTGGTCATGACAGGTTCTCTTTCAGTATGAATCTGTATGTAATCTTTGAGACTCTCTATATACAATACTTCCTCAAACAGCACCTTGGTATACTTACGGTTGGTATTGACATAAATAAAAGAATTTTCCTCGCTTGAAGTGGTAGGTGTATTGACGGGTGGAGCCACTGAAGGGCTAACCGAGGGCTGTGGAGCGATTTTATCAAAATATTTATTAACTGCCTTGAAGAAACGATTGAATGTAATCGGTTTTATGAGATAATCTATCACATTGAGTTCGTAGCTCTCCACTGCATAGTCGCGATAAGCAGTAGTAAATATAATTTCAGGAGGATTTTGCAAAGATTGGGCAAACTCAAGCCCGGTTAGTCCTGGCATTTGAATGTCTAAAAACAATAGGTCTATCTTTTCCTGGTTGAGTATTTCCAACGCCTGAACTGCGTTCCAACAACTTGCCACCAAATCCAACTGAGAAAACTGTTGGATATGCTTTTCCAACAAACCAATGGCCAGCGGCTCATCGTCTACCACCATACAACGGACTGTTTTTTTCATAGGTATTTATAAGTTCAAACGAAAGTTGACTTCATACGAATTTGGTTCTTCGGTTACTTCCCATTGGTAGCGATCTGGATAAACCAGTTCTAGTTGACGTTGGATGTTTTTTACCCCAATGCCTTTTTTGTACCCTGCCCGATCAGGAGAAGTATCACTTTTGGTATTAAAAACTCTAAAGTGTAGTTGATCTTCTGCGACTTCCAGTGAAATTTGAATCACCACGTTTTGCATCGCAGTACTAGCCCCATGTTTAAAAGCATTTTCTACAATAGAAATTAAGATCAAAGGTGCAATCTGTGCTTTGGATTGGTCCAATGAATGGGTAAACTCAAGTTGTAACCGAGGCCCATAGCGTAGTTTTTCCAGGTCAATATAGTTATTTATCAGTTCTATTTCTTTATGAATTCTCACTTGAGGCTCAGCACATTGGTAGAGCATATAATCCAGTATATCGGCCAGCTTAGCTACTACCTCGGGAGCATCGTCTGATTTGTCCAAAGTAAGAGCATACAAGTTATTCAGAGTATTGAACAAAAAATGAGGGTGAATCTGGGCTTTCAGGAAATTGAGCTCTGCTTTGGCTTTCTCCCTTTCCAGGGTAATGATTTGGTATTTTTTAAGTTCATTGCTCTTGTAGTTTTTTAGAAACAAAAACAAGATCGTAAACAGGTACACTCGGGGAAGATAGCTTGGAATCGTAAAGTGGGCTTCCTGAATCATTTGCCACAAAGACTCCTTGGGGTGAGGAAGTCCAGCCAGGGTTTCTGCAATGTGGACATTGTTGAAACGGTAAATAATTGCGAATATCCAAGAACTCAAGAGGAAGTAAATCGCATATTGCAGGTATTTTTTCCGATGCAAAAAATAGGGATTGAGGTAATACACCAAAAAATAAGTGGGAATGATTTTCATAGGCATAGCAACCCCCCGAAACAGAAATGCCTCCTTGATATCTTTGATGCTATCGGCCGAGGTGATGGGTGCGATTAACCATACAAAAAGCCAGAACAAAACGTGGGTAAGCCATCGGTTTTGCACAGCGAAGTTCCAGAAAGCATTTTCTTCACCTTGGATAAATTGATTCTTTGCCATAAGGGAAAGTTACACAAATAAATAATGCCAAATATGTTAGTCGACGAATTTGCCATTACTACTGCCCAATGCTGGATTTTAACCCCTGACTTTTATTCAATCCCTTTCAACCCTTATATGGTTGGCCAAAAGCCTAATTCGTCTACTTTTCAAAAAGCCAGTCCTATCAATGAATACATTTGAGCAAACAAAATCAAAAAAGATATGTCCACACGATATTTATTAGTTGCACTTAGTTCCTTTTTCTTTATGGTAAGTACCCAGGCTCAATCCTTCAAAGAGAGATTAACCTTGGAAGAAAAAGTGTTTAAAACCAAGTCTGGCAAAAAAATAAAAGCCGACGTAGGCACGCTAAAAGTTCCAGAAAATAGGGCAAATCCCAACTCAGCCCAGATAGAAGTGAAATTTGTGCGCCTAAAAAGCACCAATCTCAATGCAAAAGCTCCCTTGATTTATTTAGAAGGTGGGCCAGGCTCGAGTTGTACCTGGCAAGCCGAAAATCCTTATTTTTTGGAACGTTGGTCTAAGTTTTTGGAGTTGGGCGATGTAATTCTGCTAGACCAAAGAGGCACTGGAGCAGGGCGCAATCGTGTCATGTACATTTGGCAAAAACCGATTCCTGATAATATTTGGGCTGATATGTCGGTGGCAGACGAACACTTCAATAAAGTAGCTAAAGATGCATTGGCTCACTTTAAAAAAAACAAGGTGGATTTAACAGGATATACCAGCGTAGAAAACGCCAAAGATGTAGACGAACTGCGACAAGCCTTGGGATACGCTAAAATATCGTTGATGGGCTTTAGTTATGGTACCCACTTGGGACAAACCTATATCAAGTATTTTGGCAAGAACGTGGCCAATGCCATATTGGTAGGGGTAGAAGGACTCAATCATACTTATAAGCTACCCGCTACAATGGATGTACAGTTCAAAAAAATTGCTTTGCTTTCTGATGCTGATCCTAACATACGCAAAGAAGTGCCCAATTTGATGGCTTTGTACAAACAAGTGATTCAAAAGTTAGAGAAAAACCCGGCTGAGGTTACCATTCGTTCTCCACTTACCCGTAAACCTATGAAGCTAAAAGTAGGCGCATTTGGGCTGAATATGTTGCTAAGATTTGATATTGGAGATGCCTCTGACATTCCGGTTTTCCCTCGCTTATTATATACCATCAATCAGGGAGATTATTCGCTCCTACGTTGGTTTTTGCAAAAACGTGCAGGAATGTTCTACGGGGTACAGGGAATGTCCATCACTATGGATAAGGCTTCGGGTGTTTCACCTGATCGTGTTGCCCTGATTAGCGCCCAGAAAAAAACGAGTTTGTTTGGTGATGTAGTAAATCCTCGCCTGGATAGAAACTGGCCTGCGCCAGACTTGGGTCCCTCATTTAGAGCACCATTGTCTACCAATGTACGCACCTTGTTTATGAGTGGTACGCTGGATTTTAATACCCCACCTCATCAGGCCGAAGAAGTACGCTGGGGTTTCGCCAATAGCAGCCACATCATCGTAGACTATGCGGGCCACGAACAAATACTTACCCACCCTAAAGCACTGGAAACCACGTTACGCTTTCTCAAAGGCGAAAATGTAGACGATGTTGCGATGGCTTACCCCCGATTGCAATTTATTCCAGTAAAGGGTAAACCCGGTAAAATCAAGCATCCTTCCATCAAATGATGTGGACATTTATCCAATGTATAATAAAAGCCTGGGAGTATTTTCCAGGTTTTTATTTTGGGCTCTAGATACTTCATCCCATTTTTCTGCAAAAGCTCCTATTTCACTTGTTTCACCATCCATTGATCCCCTTGTTTGAGGACCACTATTTGACTCGATAAAATCCTTACCGCGTCATATTGAGGAGCTATAAGTTCTTTACCTTTGGTATCAATTATGCCCCATTTATTGTGTAATGCTACCTTCGCCAGCCCATGTTTTATATGACTCATGTATTGATAGTGGGTGGTAAACACAAGTTTACCCTGTTTATCGATCATTCCCCAGCCTTGTTCGGTAGCAATGGTGGCTTGTCCTTTGGAAAAACGGGTAATAGTTTTATGGATTGGTGGTATTACCAACTCCCAGTTTTGATTATATGCCCCATATTTGGAGTCTGGGTATAGTCCAGCATCGGGAGGATCTAATTGAACAATGGCTATTCCATCCTGAAAAGAGTGAATCCAGGCATATTTGATAGGTACTATTAATTTACCTGAGATGGTCATAACTCCCCATTGTTTTTTGAGTTTTATCCGATAGGCAGTTTCGGTAATTTTGCTGACAGCATCATACTTGGCCGGAATTACTTCTTTACCTGTACTATCTACTACCCCTTCTTTTTCTATGTTCGTTTGCCCAGAAGTTTTGCTCTTTACCTTTACAACTATATACCGACCATCATGATAGTGTTCTATTGAGCTATATTTGAACGGGGTGAGCAACTTGCCTTGAGTATTAATCATGGCTATTTTACCAAAGTAATTTTCCTCATCGGCAAAACTTACCCCACCAATGCCTTGGTGAAAGCTGAATACCTTATAATATTTGATCGCGGTAATTTCTTTACCTGTGGTATCCACAAAGCCCCACTTATCACCAATACGCACTGGAGCAATGCCCTGTGAGAGAAGGCGTATCTCGTGGTATTTGAGCGGAGTAATTTCTTTACCTTGTCTGTTTATTAATCCCCATTGACCATGGTTGCGCAAATGATCTCCTCCCACCATTACCTTGGCCACTCCTTGGCTGTAGCCATAAATCTTACGATATTTGAACGGGGTAATTTCTTGCCCTTGGTTGTTGAGAATGCCCCAATCCCCAGTAGCTGGAATATATTTCTTCCCGTTTACACTGGCTGGAGCTAAACCTTCGCTAAATTCTTTGATATTGTGGTATTTGATGGCCGTAATCTCCTTACCCTGCTTATTGACCAAACCATACAAACCATTAAGCACGGGTTCCACAATAGAAACCCCATCCTGAAAACCGCTGACGCGAGAATATTTCACAGGTACAATTTCTCGCCCGGTGGTGTCTATATAACCTCGGTTTTCCTGGTAACGTACATACAACCTGCCTTCCTTAAAATTGGTCATGTTGTTGTATTGCTTTTGGGTAAGCACCTTGCCTTGCCGATTGACCAAACTCCAGGCACCATTCAAAAAATCGCTCATTGGCTTGCTATTGACCTTAAAGAATCCCCGATAAGCTTTGCCAATGTAGGTATAAGCTGGAGCAATGATTTCCTGGAGGTTTTCATCAATTACGCCCAATTTACCATCGAGCCGTACATTTGCATAACCTTCGTTAAACTCATGAATATAATGGTACGTGGGGGGAAGCACCTCTTCTCCTGCTAGATTGATGAGCCCCCAGCCGCCAGCGCGCCTTACCCTGGCCAAGGTGTCATAATAATGCATCGTATAAGACCTTCCATAAGATTCAATTACCCGTGATGTAATCTGGCGTTTTCGAGGGCGTTTGTCCTTCGCATCCACTAGCATCCAGTGGTCATGAGAGCGATCTTCCTCAATATCGTCGTACCAATACTTGGTAATCAGTTGGCCTTTGGTGTTGATAAAACCAAATTTACCGTTCCGCTCTACTTTGATCAATCCATATTCTACCCGATCGTAGAGTTTGTCATATTTCAAGGGCGTAGTTTGTTGGGCTTGTACCGTTCCCAGCGTTGCCCAAATAGAAAGGAGAAGTAGTTTTTTCATGGTTGTATGATTATAGGTTCAATCACTGATGTTTTTCTATTGTTGAGTTGTATTTACATTATCAGGCATATCATGCAAAAAAGCAAAAATATGAACATTGCATCCAAAATATAGCAAAAGCCTGGAAGATGTTCCCAAGCTTTTTATTCTTAGATATAATTTATAATGACCCTGATGGCGCTTTAGCGGATAATCTTAAAACCTTTTTGCGCCAGTTTTTCTACCAACTCCTCCATATCTTGTACTGGTAAAAAAAGTCTTACTTTATATGCTTTGTCAATAGTGTTGATGGTTAGAGTTTGGGTGGTATATAGAGGGTTTGTTCGACTTTTTAATTGAACGTATTGAATCTTTGTCCAAGGTATAACCACCTGAGTAGAAGCTAGTTTGCGATTCACGCGTAAATAAGCAGAGTAGCTTTCAATTGTGTTGATTCTTTTACTTACATAATAAAGAGTTGCTCCTATAAAAATCCACCAAAAGAAAAGATATGCTTGATCATATATAACACTTACCAGCATAGAGATAACCCCAATTGCAATGCTTAGCCTTACTAATTGATACACCCAATTAGCAGGATTGTATACAGCCTCTAAGCGAATGCTTGAACCAGACGATGGGGTAGATTTGGGAGAAAAAGCTCTTTGGAGGAGAAAAGTAGTTTGGTTTTCGTGCACAATGGCTTGGTATGTTTGCCAAAACTTTTCTTGCTCATCAGGATCTTCTAAAGTGGTGTATGTTCCCCAAAGTTGTTCGGCTTGTTGTTCTGTGTTGTGATTCATCAGTGGTAAGATAGGTTTTGGATGTTTGACCAAGCATAAATATTAAAGCGTGGTATTAATCGTAATGCCTTTTTTCTGAAGCAGATGAAACAGCTGCTGAATTTTTCGAGCCTTGATATTAATGTCTACGCAAAACTCCATCTCTGACGTTTCTATGTAGAGTTTGTCACTGTCTTCGTCTCGGCTATAAAACGACACACTTTGTATATCAGGGTACAGAAACTGTTGCTGTTGTTGGTTCCATCGATGTTTTATAATAATAGCATGAGGGCTAAGGATTACCAATTTGGTAGCAGGTAAGGAGCAAAGAATCAATACAATGTGCAAAATGATGACAATGGTACAAAACATAAAAGTGGCCTCACTACTGGGAGCTACTAAAATAGCCACTACCAAATCGGTGAGCAGACCTACCAAATTGAGCGAAGGCTTTCGAGATTTGAATACCGTTTTTTTATGGGTGGTAGAAGAGGAGGTGTATTGATCGGTAGATTGCTGAACAACTGTGTAGCTATGTTGTTTTTTGGCTTGCTCGATTAGTTTTTCATACGATTGCCAAAACTTCTCTGCCATAAGGGTTTCTTGTGATGCCTGATCTATAAACGGAGCCAAGGTCCATAATTGAGTGGCTTCTCTTTCGTAAGAGATGGGAGACTTTTGTATATCGCCAGATTTTATTTTAAAGAAGCTATGCATGCAATTACAGTATTTTGATGGTGAGAAACTGGCCTAGCCCCAAATCCAACCTCACACTGTCAGGCTTATCTTATCATACGTTTTTATTTGATTTTCTCCTAAAAAATCCAGCAGTTTTTTGAGTTTGCAATAGTTAATATTGACACTATAGTTATAAGACTCTTGATGAGTGTTTATTTTTAAAAACCAATACCCGTTAGGATCATCGTCTATAGTGACCTCCTGGATATGGTGTAGCACAAAGGTTTTATTGATTAGCATCCAAGGGTGGCGGATAATGAGCAGGTTGGAGGTAACCTGACAAGTTTTGAACGAACGGGCAAAAAATACCCCCGCCAAAAGACATAGAGGGATAAGTAACAAATACAGCTCAATGCCTACCAAAAGGCTTTTACTGAGCATAGCAGAGAATATAAATAAAAAGCAAAAACTAAAAATACTCCCATTAAGAATCGCATACAGTCTTCCAAACTCATGAAAGGTATACAGCGCCTGGTAATCATAATTGACTATTTTTTGGGGATAACTTGGTGGACTGGGGCGAGGCTGCCTTTTTTGAGATTTCTTGACTAACTTATCATATCTTGCCCAAAAATCTTCATCCTGTAGGTTTTGTCTACGGTAAGCTACTTCCTCTTGCAGGTATTGCTGCCAGAGCAGATCACTTTGCATCTCTATCCTTTGAGATTTTTTTTGTCGATATGTAAACAGGGAAAACATGCTCTCGTCAGGCGTAGCTACAAGTTCTCCGGTATTCCCACAAGTGAAGGATGGAACCGAGATGTTGTAAGTGTAATAAAACTTAGCCTATACCTTTTAGTTTTTAATTTTTTACTGCTTGTTTAAATTTTTTCTTCAAGGTTAAAAATGATAAGACCTATAAACAGTACTTACCTTTTTTAGATTCAGTTTTGTGTCGATAAAGTCTCTTTTGAATGAACCCTAATAATTTAATGACCCACACCATTGGCATAAACGAATAAAGCCACTTCGTTGTGTTGAGTTTTGCCAATAGTTAAAATTACTAATATTAGTAAGTAAATACTGTGTTTTTAGTTTAGATAATAATTTTTTAACAAGCTCTTAAATGTAATAATATTATTTGTTAAAAATAAAATGTTTGAAAATATTTTACTGCAAATTTTAGCTTGTGTAATCTTTATTATGGGGTTTAAAACAATTTTAACTGTTTTGTTGTTTTTAAGATCTGTACCTAAACCAATCCCATTAAAATCTATAATTTGATCCCAATCAAAAGTATATCATCTACCTGAGGTGTTTGCTTTTGCCAATTGATCAAGGTTTGTTCAAATGTCTCTTGTTGGGTTACAAAAGGCATTTGCCAATGGCTTAGAATCAGTTCTTTGAGATGCTTGGCCATAAACTTTCTCCCTTTGTCTCCTCCCAGTTGGTCAACGTAGCCATCAGTAAATGCATACAAGAGATCACCTTCATTAAGCGTAACTTGATGAGTCGTAAAGGGCTTCTCTCTAATAAAAATACCCACAGGCTGACGATCCCCTTTAATCTCTAATAAGGTGATTTCGTTGGCGGTTTTTACTCTATAACTCTTAGATTTATCGGGTAGAGCACCTACAGCCTCAACTTCTTCTGGATGTGTTTTCACAATGTACAAAGGACTGTAACCTCCCGAAAAATTCAGTTGTCTGGTAGGCTTATGAAACGCACAAAAAGCAATATCGAGCCCATCTTTATGCTCTACTTCACTGTTAACCTGGTGAAGTGTATATTTGATCTTTTCGCGTAAAGTATCCAGTATAGCTCCTGTGTCATTGCTTATGCCAGGAATCACGATTTCATTTAAATACGAAATGGCCAACATGCTCATAAAAGCCCCTGGAATACCATGTCCAGTACAATCAGCAATGGCAAAAAAAACAGTGTCATCCACCTCTTTTACCCAGTAAAAATCTCCACTGACGAGGTCGAGTGGCTTAAAAAACACGAATGAATCTTTGAAAGCGTGTTTCATTCGTTCAGCCGAAGGCAAAACACTTTGTTGGATTTCCTGGGCATATTGAATACTCTCTATCAGTAAGCCTTTTTGAAGTCGGAGTTCATCGCTAGTGGCTTTTAATAACTCGTTTTTTTCTAAAATCTGATCCCGTTGTTTTACAATTTCTACATTTTGGCTATGGATCATGTCGCTTTTTTCTTGTAGTGCCTTATTAGCAGTTCGTTTGTTACTTAAGTTGCGCAATACCAATATCAACAGTACCAACATTAGCCCAATGATTATGATATAAATTAACTGAAAACGGCGCTGCTGTTGTATTTTCTTTACCTGTGCTTCCTGTTGTTTGGCAAATTTAGCCTGTGCTTCCCTTTGGGCTGCTTTCCGAATGTTGGCAGCATTGATCAAACTATCACTTTTATCTTTAAAAGTAACCTCATAGTCATACGCTTTTTTATAATCACCCAAATCGGCGTAAATAGTAGCCAATAGGCCTACCGCATTTTTTTGGGTTTTTTTGTCCTTGGTTTTGAGCGCCATCTCATAAGCTTGTTGTGCAAAAGGAAGTGCCTTTTGAGCCTCCTTTGTTTGTTGATAGACTTTTCCCAAGCTTAATAAACAATTAGAGATTGTGCGTTTGTCCTGGAGAGTTTTTCCTATGGTGAGCGATTTTTGGTAATACTTGAGGGCTTGTGTATACTCTTTGGTTTGTTCGTAGATACCAGCAATATTGTAATAGCGATAAGCAATGCCTCGCTTGTCTCCCAAAGCAGTGCTTAGCTTGAGTGACTTTTGGTAATACTCAAGCGCAGTTTTGGGTTGTTTTAGATTTTTGTATATCAATCCTATGTTGTTATAGCATCGGGCAATCTCGTATTTATTATTGAGCTGCTGGTTAATTTTGAGCGATTTTTCAAAGTAGGTTAGCGACTGTTTAAACTGGTTTTGTAACTTAAATACGATGCCAATATTATTAATAGCTTGTGCTTGCCCCTGAAGGTTGGCAATGCGGGCATAACTTCTTTCTGCTTCCTGAAAATGACTCAATGCCTGATCGCGGTCTCCCATGATACTATAGGTAACCCCAATATTGTTGGTAGCCGAGGCAATGCCTCGTACATCTTGAATGGCTTTGTATTGTTCAAGCGCTTTGGTGTGCCAGTTCAACGCTGACGGATAATCCCCTTTGGTAGCAGAAACCGCCCCTTTGTTGCTGAGTGCTTGAGCAACACCCACCACATAATTTACCCTTTTGGCCAAATCAATGGCCTTATTCGCATAAATAATAGCAGCATCCGGTTGAGAACGAGCATATCCTTTACTTAATTGATTAAAGATATGAATTTTGGTAGTATCTGGTAAGTCTTCTTGCAGTGCTGCTTTTAAACTATCATTTTTTCGAGGAGATTGGCCGATTGCAGACAAACTAATCAGGCAAAATAAGGCAATACAATACAGTTTCAACATTCTAATTTCTTAGCTCGTGTAAATTGGGATTAGGGTATGAAGTCGAGATAACTTCTACATTTAAAAATACCCTTGAACCTTGATGTAAATACTAATTGCCTGAGAAAGTCTTTTACTCGAATAGTCCATCTTGTATGTGGGTTTTCAGGCAACTCAAAAGACTCTGTGAGTGAGTCAATGATAGACAGAAACGCGAATACTGTAGACTATTGAAACAATGAATATGCGGTATTTTATTGTAAAATAAAATTTTATATAATGTTTTTGTGAATATATGGGCTAATTTTTAGATTTTCATTCCTATATACAGAATATCATCTCGTTGAGTGGTTTCAGCCATATGTTCTTCGAGAGCCTGTATCATCGAGGCTTTTTGTTGCGCCAAGTCTTGCTCACAGGAGCCCTGCAAAATTCGAATTAATTTTTTTGATCCAAACCGTTTCCGCTTTAAGTTATTTTGGTCTACAAGGCCATCGCTTCCCAGATATAAAAGGCTACCTTTGGTAAGCACAACTTCCTGATTGGTAAAAGGGGTGTCTTCGTTTTGATCTCCTCCAATAGACCGACGATCTCCCTGAAGGGTTTTAATCTCAGTTTGTCCACTTTCTATGTAAAACAAGGGATTTTTGGCTCCACTGAAGGTCACCTTGGTTTGTTGCTCCCCTAAATCATCCAGGCGAAGCACTACGATATCCATTCCATTGTTATTACCTGTTTCTTCTTGCCGCAATGCCTGTTTGATCTCGTGGTGCAATTGGGTAAGTATTTGGGCCGGATCATACATATTTTTAATCAAAATTACTTTATCAATAGAGCTTTTGCCAATCATGCTCATCATAGCACCAGGTACCCCATGACCAGTACAGTCAGCCGCAATCACAAAGCGATGATGGTTGACTGATTTGACCCAATAAAAATCTCCACTTACCACATCTTT
>DMXI01000514.1 GCA_003483885.1 Microscillaceae bacterium | reverse complement strand
GATGAGCGCGAGGTAAGAAGCGGTTTTTGATGGCCAAGAGCCTCTTGTGATCCATCAAAGTGAGTACATCTCCCTTTTTAAGTTCTCCCGCCTCTACCCATTGGTCATTGGCTCGATAGGGGTGTTCATAGGTTACCAAAAAGGTATCCACAGGAGTGTACACTTTTACCAGGCCGTTTACCTGGCGTTGGGTTACGTGGGTTACCATGCCTATTGCGTCTTGTCCGGTTGTTATTTGTCGCGCACGTACCTTCATCCCCCGTTTTATCTTACTGATGGCAAGCGGAGCGTCATTTGCCAACCATACTTTGGTACTTCCTACAAAACAAGCTTCCCGGGTTATTTTAATTCCTCCGCCTTGGCCATTTGCTTGACGATCTGAGGTAATGGCGGCATATTGGAAAATCTTTTGCCCTTGCTTATCCTGTTTACCAATCGCCCATTTAGCAATCAAGGTCTTAAACTTCTTGCTGCTGATATCTTTTACCGCCTTCACCCCGTTTTGTACCTCCTTTCGAAGCAGGTTATTTTTGGTGGATGACACAAAAATGCTACTTACCCGTTCTTTTTCAACTTCTATAATATGGGCATAAAAAGCATTTAACAGCTCATTAGCGACTGAGGCACCAGGGGCTTCGCTGCCTTTAAAATTAAAAGCCAACAAATGTTTTTCTGAACCAAAATCCCTTTTAAATGAAGCTTCAGCCAACGGTTTAAGGTTCGTGGGATTAAGACTACCTTTCTGCTTTGAGATATCTATTCCTTTAAAGGCTTCCCAAATGATGTTACGTACTGTAGGTGGCTGTTTTTTACGACGCACAAACACCGATTGGTTAACTAAGTAATACTGCCCTGTTTCTATCTTATACACATATTTAAAACCTTTATTTTTTACCCACGTCAAGAAGCCTCCTTTGCTATCATGTCTGTCCGCAAACTTACTGTTTACCTTTAAGCCTTTGATCTGGCGCGTATTGCCATTTTTTAACTCCTGATAGATTTTATCAAATATTTCATTACTTGATTTGGGCATTTCAAAGCTAAAGCCCATTGTCGCCTCGGTTTTGTCGTAGCGAGCTTCTCCTATGTAAGTCGTTTTGCTGCCAGACTTTTTAAGGTCTTTTCCTGCGGCCATATCCCAATGCTGCTCATTGCTTTGGGCGCTTTGTTTGGCAAACAACAATACTTCTTTCTTAGTATAAACAGTTCCTTTGCCCTTGAGTTGGGAGATTTTGGATAGTTTACTTGGTTCAAACTGATAATGGAAAGTATTTCCTTTGGCCCAATTTGTAAATTCCTTAGAAGATTTCGCGAGGATGATTTGCTCTGTGTTGGCAGGAATAGCTTTCTTCAATGCTTCTTTCAGCAAATCCTCATACTTCAAATTATACTTTTTAATGAGTGATTGTAGCTTTTTAGGATCACTTATTTCTAACTTTATTTGCTGGTCTTTCACCTTTTTAAAGCTGAATAATGTCCCTACATCTTGTTCGTCTTTCTTTAAAAAAGCCTTGGTTTTAGCCCCATTTAGCGCTACTACAGGCACTGGATTCTTTAAATAATAAGCCTTTTCAAATTTATATTTGTAGCCTTTTTTATTGGCCCAACTTAGGAATGATTTTGCCAGGGTAATACTCTCAGGGTCTTTGGTTTTAATTTTGGCAAACAGGCCATCAAGTATTTTATCCACTTGTTTGACAGAATTTATCTTAGAAAATCGGGCTTGCTTTTCTTGGCTGTCCCAAACCAGTTTACCTACTTCCTTTTTAGTTTCTTTGCTGTTAGTTTTTCCTTTGGCCTTTTTTCCAGTTTGTTTGGGTTTGGTTACCTCATATGCGATGTAAATATCACGACCTTTTACTTTTTCGAAAGCAAGTTTTTTCTCTGCTTGTTGCCCACTATTTTTATCATCTTTTTTGTCGTCTTTCTTTTTATCATCTTTCTTGCCTCCATTGCCTTTTTTATTGCCTCCACCTTTACCTCTTCGTTTATCCTTCAGTTTTTTCATACTGCTTTTGATCACATCCAAAAACTTGGTACCACTTCCGGTTCTAATGGCTTCTATAATGAGGGTGACCAATGCATTTCCGACGACATACGAGGGGTTATGAATTTTCCCATATTGTTTGTACTTGTCTATCTTTTCCTGAATCAGCGATTTTATAATGTCTCCTAAATCGGATATTTTGAGGCTACTCAACACCTTATTCACCTCTTCCCGGTATTTAGCATCCGCTACATAATTCACAATATTTTTGAGAAACTTAATCATGTCTAGCAGAGCTTGGGGGGCTTCTTGTAGTTGTTCAATGGCGGCATTGTATACCCCGGCAAGTAGCGGTAAAACGGTCTTGGCAGGTTCAGTCAGCGTGGAATCATTCCACATGGTATCTGGCACCTTGAGTTTATCCATCCCTTTCAAGACTTGCACCAATGCCTTTTCCAGTAATTGTAATCCTACATTGAGAAAATCAGCCAAACTGGTAATACTTCCAGCAGGAGGGATTACTTCAATGGTTTTACCATTTTTGGAAACCAGTAAGTCACGCCCCAGGCGCATGGTCCAGTGAGTGACCACCTCTTTTTCACCTTCATGGCGAAAATGCATACTAATACGTACTGCATTAGGAGCAATCTCTCTTTCATAAGCAATTTGATGGGCAGTTTTGCCTTTGATGTCAGAAAGTGGCTGTTGTCGGGAAGCAGCTATGCTAGCATCAGAAGTGGTAATGACTTCCAGTTGAAAGCGATGTCCTTGGGTAAGAAATTGTTTAAGAAATGGATCAGAACTGAGGAACGATGTAATCTCTCCATTGAATACCCCCGCATGATCTCTTACTACAACGCTACCTTTTTCAATAACTTTGGTTTTTGATTTGTCATACACCTTGATTTTACCAATTTCACCAAACCTCAATTTAGTAAGTTGCGCACTTAAATTTGCCTGAAACTGGGGCTTCAATACATCATCTTTCTTGAACTTTTCTCCTTCCCCCTGAATAAAATCACTCAACGTACCTACATAAACCTTCGCTAGTTTATTTATCTTAGCCCGACTAAAAAAGGTTTTATAAAGCTTTTCAGGTTTTTCGGCTATTTCTTCTGAGGCAAAGCGAATTTCATTAATCGCCTTGCGAATCGTTTCTACTTGAATACGGCTTCCAAAAGCGATACAAGGGTAGAAGAGTTCTCTAAATTTGGTGTTTTTGGCCTCTTCAATAATTTTGTTCTTGTCACCTTGTTGCTTTTCGTCAATATCAATAAAACTGTCCAGGTTTAGAAGTATTCCCTTAAATTGAGCCTTGCTAATAGCACTCTTTACAAATACACTGTTGGTAAACTTCTGAATCTCATTTCTTGACTCTTGATACAGTGCCGAACTACTTTGGGGAGATAGTTTTGCTTTGTCTTTATCCGTGCCCCTTTTAATATCTAATAACAAAGGAGGGGGGATGAGGACGTAAAAAGCTACTTCATCCTGGGTATTGATGGTCTCTAACTTTTGACGAATGGCTTGCAAGGTGGTTTCGTCTAAGGTAGAAGTGTTATTTTCCTTGAATCTACCGTCCACAATATAGTTCCCTGCTCCTTTGGGAAGGGAGGCATTTTGGGCTACCTGTTGATTGAGCAGGTTCACCATTTGTTGCACCCGCTGATTTTCTTTGTAACTGATGCTGGTGGTATCGGCTGCCCAAGCACCTACAGAGGCCATTAAACCAAATAGTAGCGAAAGAATTGAAATAAACCTTTTCATATATTTTGATCCCTGTTTTGGATTTTAGTCTTTTTTATAAATCACTTTGATACGTTCATCCAGTTTTTCAGAGATGAACTTTCTAATAAATTGTTTCATGGCTTCTTTGCCATCTCCTTCCATAAAGTTTTGGAGCAACCCTTGTCCCAGGTCTTTTACATCCTTTTCTATATTCCCCTGGAGGGTTTGTAAAATTTGGGCACCACTCATTTTGCCCAGAGTATCAAACTTAAAGCGCTCTATTTGGAGCTTTTCTACAATGCTAATCAGTTTATCACGGGCTTTACTCCATTTCTCAAGCGTCTTATTCTTGCGTCGTTTTTTC
Organism: Microscillaceae bacterium; assembly: GCA_003483885.1. GTDB lineage: Bacteria > Bacteroidota > Bacteroidia > Cytophagales > Microscillaceae > Microscilla. The sequence continues at coordinate 33,122 of DMXI01000514.1, read as the reverse complement.
CATTCTTCCTCGGGAACATCTACCTCTAAGGGCGCTTCATAAATAGGCAAAATGGTTAGTTGAGAGCTTTCATTACCACCGGTTTTTTCTCCTATTTTCAAAGCAATCCGTTCCTCTTTTACTTTTTGAATCGCGGCTTGCACTTCTTTGTCTTGAGTTTTTTGCTCTTTTTCGTTCTGCGCTACTTCTTGCTCGCTTTTTCCTTTCAGGTTCTGGATTACTTCTAAGATCAACTCTTTCAAGGCGCCGAAAAGTTGCTTTAAGCGGTCTTTCACCACCTTAGCCCCCACACCCAGCACCTTCCCACTTCCATCCTTCAATTTCTTCAAACCATTGGCTACATCCTTTTTGTCAATGGCCTCCTTTCCTTCTTCGATTTCCTTTTTACCAATGCGAATGGTTTCCAGTAGCTCCGCTTTGTCTTCGCCCTGGTAGTTCACGAGCCACTCGTCTATTTTTTTGAGCACCTCATCAATTTTGCCTAGGGCCGCATCCAGTTTGTCCAGGCCTTTGTCTATTTCGTTAAATAGGCGGTTGATCTCGTTTGTGAAGCTCAAATACTGGTTTTTCCATTCATCGGGCACGAGTTGTACCCCTGCGCCGGTAGAAATGAGTTCGCCATCAATCAAGCGGCGGTCAGTATTGATCTTGATGCGGTCAAATCGGGCGTAGACCCTGGCTCCCTGGAAGAGCTTCATGTTGGTGTAGGCCTTGCCCGCAAACCAACCACTCCCCAAAGGGCGCACCTCAGTAAGGGTAAACTCAAAGTCTCCCACTATAATCTTTTGGCCAGCCTGTAAGGCTTGAATGGGAGTCTGATTGCTTAGATCAACCACTAAGTCTTTGCCACATTGTACCTGGCTAGGCACAGGGCTAGGCATACGCAAATCAGTGGTAGCGCCTTGCTCGCTCGAGAAGGCATTACAATCGGCACTTACTCGGAAAGAATAATAAGTTCCTGGTTCTAAGTCGTTGATCTGGGCACGGTTAGAAATGGCTCTTTGGCTATACCACTCTTGATTCTCGCCTTCTTTTTTGAAATGCACCGTATAGCTGGTATGGGTACTCAGCGCATCCCAATCCAGTTGCACTTGGTAGGGGTTCAGGGCTTTTACCCTTACCCTTGGGGGAGGATCGCAAGGTTTGCCATAACGAAATACCCGGATTTGACTAATGCCGTTGTTGATAAACAGGGTTCGGCCTTGGGGGTCTCGGGCCTGAATGCGAATTGAGTACCATTTGCCCAAGCCCAGCAGTGGCTCAGCTTGCATCCCGTAGCTATAAGTGAGCGAAGTAGTGGTGGTACGATAAATCTCGGGTCCCAGACAATTAAAAAGTTCGGCTTGGCTCACCCGACTGGCTGCGGCATTGCCCGTATTCAAGCCATTGTAGGTGCTTTGGCATTCAGGGCGCAGTTCGTTAATAATCATCTCGTATTCAGGGGTAAACGGGGTATTGGCTGGTCGGGTCCAATTGATATTCACCGGCTGAGCGCTCTGGTTGGCAGGGTTGACGGTGCCCATGTGTAAGGGCAAATTGATCAATGGTGGCTGTAAAGCAAAAACACGTAGTATCTTTTGGGACAGGATGTCTACATTGGAGACGAGCACATCGGGGCGGAAGCGATCAAAAAAGGAAAAGATAAGCCTATAGACGCCATCGGGGATACGCTTGGTACGCAAATACTGCTGGCGGTCAAAGCCAATGAAGTCCAGGTTTTCCTGGCTAAAATAGGGAGCCAGTTCTACCCCAGTGAAGGTTTGGCTCGGTCCCAGGTCTACAATGGGGTTATAGGTGGCCCGGGTTTGGAGCACAATGCCCCGCCCATCCATACTTTCCAATCGGATTTTGAGAATGCCTTGGTAAAAAGTACGCCCACTCAAAATGATATTCAAATTGAGGCTCTGGGCATAGGTATAGTCTGCCAAATATGGCGAATTGGGAGGTTGTACGGTGGCAATCAGTTTGACACTGAAATTTTGTTGGGCAGTTGCTTGAAATGGGATTACCAGATTACCTAAGAAAATACAAAGTAGTAAATACCTTAAACATTCTTGCGCCTTATGCCTGACCTGATGATGGCAAGAAAAAAATCTCATGAAGTTGAAAAATTGATATTGAAGTCGTGTTGTTCGTATATAATCGTAGTCTAAATTTACGGATACTACCTTTATATACTGAACTCAGGTAAGGTTAATGGATAAAATGAAGCGACTTTTTTATTTTTTCTTCAAAAGTGACCACTCGAAGTCAAGGCTGTTCAACAAATCTAGTTTTGAGAGAGTCACCTCTTTTTATAAAGTCCTCGTTGGTGAAATACCCAGCTAATCAAGGTAGTATTTTTGAGAGGTTTAAGATGACCTTGTTCTTTCTTCAAACTCCTAAGATTTTCATATTGTCTAGGCCAACGTTTGTTAAGAAGGGGTTTTGATACTTTTTTGGGTTTCCTGCACGATCCCATTCAAACCCAATGCCATCAAGCAAGGCAATACGTTCTAAACTCAACTTGTTTTTCCTACGAAAGTGCCTCTAGCGAGCCACCCAAGATGCCAGTGTTTGTAATTCTTCTTCTCGTTCAGATACATTACAAGGACTATTCAAACCTTGTACAAAATCACTCCTACCCTATCTCTCATTTTTTCAAACCCAATTCGTCTCATTTGGCTACCTTTCTTTCGTATGGGTCTTGAATAAAAGCACAACAAAAATGAATTTGCACAACAAGAAGTTTAGAGCCGTAGCCAATCACGAGGGCTTATCTTCCGATGAAACCATCTTCCAATATTATCAACAAGGTAAGGTCATTACGGGCAGGTATAGAGGAGGAAAAATTGCCGAAGGGTTCATTGTGGGCAAACAAACCAGTGACCAGGCTATAGAGTTGCTATTTCAATGTTTAACTACCGAAGGTGAATTATTATCAGGCGCATCGCAAGGCACACTTACCCTAAATCAAGCCGGAAAAATAGAAATCCATTTCGACTGGCAATGGTTCAACGGGGATCAATCGGGCGGGAAGTCACATTATGTGGAAGTAATAGATATGTAGAGCCTACACCATCACAAGGCAGGGCAGACTCCTCTCGTTTTTGCTATTTTTAATACACCTACTTTCGTTTCCCTTCAACGAAAATATACCTCCATTCGTTGAGCTTTCCCAACCCTTGGTTGAGTTCTGTTTTCAAAAATACGCTCACTTCCGTTTGGGCAATTGTAAACAATTAATCACACTCTATCTAAATGAAATTTAAATTCTATGAAATCATTTAAAGTAGCATTACTCCTCGCTTTGTTTTTTATTAGTACCCAGTCGTTTTCTCAAGATGTGGTAGGTACCTGGAAAACCTTAGATGAAAAAACGGGAAAGCCTGCTTCATACATCAAAGTTTACAAAAACAAAAACGGTGTAGTTTTCGGGCGTATTGTAAAAATTCTCGATCCTCAAAAACGAAATAAACGCTGTGATAAATGCGATACAAAATCTAATGGCTTTGCCAAAAAAGGCGACAAAATAGAAGGTATGCTTATTCTGCGAGGCCTCACCAAAGACGGTAATGAATATAATGGAGGACAGATATTTTCTCCTCGTACCAACAAGATTTACAAGTGCTACATCAAGCTGGAAAATCGCAATAAACTTAAAGTGAGAGGATATATGGGGAGTCGCTACATGGGAGGTACTCGTTATTGGTATCGTTTGAATTAACCTTTGTACCCATGTAAAAAACAAAAGCCATTGGTTACCTAGCGTGACCAATGGCTTGCAATTAAAATAAATATAAGAACATATAAAATACAAGAGGTTAGGCTTGTTGCATAGTAATAATTCGTTGAGGTAGTGGCGCTTCATAACCAGCGCTTCCTAATGCTTCTACAATTTTTTGACGCGTATCCCAGTATACATCCCAGTAACCTTCCACGGTAGCATAAGGCAAAGCCACCAGCTCTATGGCACTTTCGCCCAGGTTGTTTACCCCCACTCGAGGTGCAGGATCTTGCAATACGTTTTCATCTTTTTGCATAACTTCCATTACAATTTTCTTGGCGGCTTCTACATCGGCCCCATAACGAATGGCAAAAATCATATCTACCCGTAGGTTACCAATGGTAGAATAGTTGGTAATTCGTCCCGCAGTAATGGTTCCATTAGGAATAATCTCCGTTTTATTTTGAAAGGTTTCCAATTCAGTTACGAACACCGAAATCTCTTTTACAAAGCCCAGAGTTCCGGCAGTTTCTATCAAATCTCCTACTTTGAAGGGACGAAAAATCAACAACATTACCCCCGAAGCCAAGTGCCCCAGCGAACCATTAAAGGCGGCTCCAATGGCAATACCCACACCGGCAATCAAGGCCGCAAACGAAGCCGTAGGAATGCCTACAATACCCGCAATGGATATAAACAACAGGGCTTTGAAGGCAAAGCTAATCAGCGTAAGCAAAAACGGACGAAGGGTTTTGTCAATTTTGCTACGGTCAAATACCTGGGCAATTCCTTTGATCACCATTCGGATGATCCACAGTCCTACGATGAGCGCGGCCAACCCACCAATAAGTTTAAGACCCCAGTCACCAATTCCGGTAGAAATGGAATTAAAAAAGTTTTGTAGGGCAAGTTTAAATTCAGACATAAGTTTGGAGATTTTTGTAAGTGATTATTTAGATTTAGAAAACCCCTAAGAAGTAATGCACAATGCTTGTAATTTATGTTGTGACAATACACATGTACTATTTCTTAGTTGTTTCGTAGCAATATACGGTGAGTGCTACTTACAATTATAGCAGTATTGGATCAAGGGCTATAATTTATCGATAAAGGGTTGAAATAGAAGGTTTTTAGGGAAGTATGGAATGTGTAATGAATGAAGAGTTGGCTTGACAAACAAATACTAATCTGTCTAACTCAATCGTTTAGAACTCAAAAATACACTATGTAAACTGGCTTCTTCGGCGTTGATTTGACTCAATCCCTGGTTCTTTCGGTTTGGTTCAAGATTTTAGATAGTATCAGACCTTGAATATAGCGTAACCACTCACTACGGTAATCAACCAAGCGTTGAAAACTTGCGTAATTGTTGTCGGCTATTACTTATTTTCTTCCAGAAACTTATAAACTTTTTGTACTTGTAAGTCGATGTTTTTGACTTTATGAATGGTATAAATTAAGCTACGTTTCTTACCATCTGAGTATTGCTCAAATCTATTTTTAACCACCTCATCTTGTGCTATCAACGCTTGTAATACTTCAGGAATAGCCACTCCCAAGGGATTAGGGTCTTCGTATATTTTAAAATGTACCACATCACCCAATTCTTTTTTGAGTGTTTTGAGGTACTTAGTAGCCACAATGATAAAATAGTTTCCATCTCCCAAATGATTAAGCCCACAAGAGTATTTCACTATATCATCAATTTCGCAAACCAAACGGGTATGCCTTTTTTTCTCAAATTGTGCTATAATTTGCGCCTCTATTTTAAGGAAAAAGTAGCCTCCTTTTCTTTTTTCCAGTTGGCCCAGCGATTGTTCAAATTCAAATACCGGCATTTCTAAGGTAGGTTGGTTCAATTATACAAAGTATATATGATGTATTTTGTTTGTTTTTAGGGTGCTTTCTTCTGAAACAATTGGCCAATGGCTTCTTGTTTTTGGTACACAAACTGTACAAAAATATTACGGGAAATTTGCTTTTCCCTTCGGGTAATATTGACCGACATACTTTTGCTATAACAAGTGCCTATGGAGTAAATTTTATCATTGATGACCAAATAAGGCTCCACATCCACGCCAAATTCTATGCTTTCTATCCATTCAAAGCGATTGCCCCAAAGGGTAATTTGCCACAGCCTAAAGTTATCAATACCCACATAACCATCCTGGTATTCGCGCTGAATAGAGGCATAATAACCAATCACTGAAAAGGCTTGCCAGTGATTGAGGTGCTTACTTAACAATAGTTGAAAAGCCAGCTCCAGGTTGGCTGTTAAACCAGAGGCAATCAAGCGCTTAATTTGCGTAAAGTCTTCAGAAGGCACTAGAGGAATGGCGTGTTGCATTTTTGATAAGAAGCGGTTTAGCAATTGGCTTTGTAATACTTTATTATTTACAATGGCTGGCTATCATTTTTGTTCTTTCAATCCTCTACTTTTTGAATGTAAATGAAAATTAGTCCTATAGGCACTTCGGTGCTAGTTTCTGATCAGTTTACACGCTTACAAGAACTTTTCCTGACACAAAGCATCTACCTTAGTTTGTTGCAAATATACTCCCTGCACAAACGATGTTCTTATTTGAGTAAGGCTTTGTTTTTCGCTTGTTTTGCGGTGATAGTATTGCCTTAGGTTAATTTCCCTACTGTCCAGGCGCAGGTAATAGTCATAGTGAAAATTGTGATACTCAAACTCAATGAACTCTATTTGTACCTGACTCACTTCCGCAGTCCAAAGTAAATTTTCTGCATCCTCTATCGAAGCATACCTATTCATCCGCTGTATGGGTATCCAGTACCCAATCAAAGAAAGTATTTGCCAGTAAGTCATTTTTTTGCCGAGACAAAGCTGAAATACCAATGCTATATTTTCAGAAAGTCCAGAGGCGATCAAACGCTTGATTTGCGTAAAATCTTCGGAAGGGATAAGCGGGATGGCCTGTTGCATTTTTAATGAATAAGCTTTTAGTAGTTAGCTGTTGGCCTTTGGTTTTGTAGTGTTTTGCTAGGCAAGATTGCGGATGATTGTTTTTTAGCTCTTTCAATTTAGCATTCAGAACTACTCAACTAAAGCCAAAAAAGGCCGACGAATGCCGACCTTATGAATGATTTGTTTGTTGTATCTAAAATAACTTACTTCTGCATACCAACATACTTCAAAAACTCATTACGGGTATTTTCTTCTTGAAACTTACCCCCATAATAAGAAGTAATGGTACTACTGCTGGTATCTTGCACCCCTCGCGACGACACACACATGTGATCGGCATCCATAATCACTGCCACATTTTCGGTATCGAGCATTTTTTCCAATTCTTTCCCGATTTGCATGGTCAAACGCTCCTGTACCTGCGGACGACGCGCGTAGTATTGTACAATACGGTTGATTTTAGACAAGCCAATTACCTTACCACTTGAAATGTAAGCCACGTGTGCTTTACCATAAATGGGCACAAAATGATGCTCACAATTCGAGTAAAACGTAATGTCTTTTTCAACCAACATTTCGTTGTACTTGTATACATTTTCAAACAATGTAGGCTTGGGCTTATTATCAGGGTTCAATCCACTGAATATTTCCTTTACATACATTTTGGCTACTCTGTGGGGGGTTCCGTTCAAACTATCGTCGGTGAGGTCCAGCCCCAAAATGTCCATAATTTCTCGAAAACGTTCTTCTATAAGCTTGATTTTAGTATCATCGCTCAACTCGAAAGCATCATCCCGCATGGGGGTTTCGTAAGAGGTAGCAACGTGCTCGTCTCCCATCTCTTCATACTTCCCGTTTTCCAGTTTGTTCTGGTCGTTTTTGTTGTGATTGTGAACCCCATTGTGCTTACCGTTTCCGTTAGGACGCAGGGAATTCAACAAAGTTTCTTTCTGTTTCATACAGTCTGATTTTTAAATCGAATTTAGAATCAAGCCTTTCTCTTAAAATTTGCCAAATAACCATCGCAATATTTTCGATAGTAGGATTCAGCTGTTCAAATTCTTTTAAATCCAAATTAAGGTTTTTATGGTCAAACTTGTTTAACACATAGGTTTTTACCAATGTAGCCAAGTCTTCGGTCCGCATGACGTAACCTGTGGTGGGGTCTATTTCGCCAATTACCTGAACTTCAAGGTCAAAGTTACACCCGTGATAATTTGGATTATTATAAGGTCCAAATATTTCGTGGTTTTTCTGCTCGCTCCATTCAGGGTTGTGCAATCGATAGGCCGCATTGAAATGCTCTTTACGTGCGATTTTTGCTCTCATCTACTAAAATCTACCCAAAAAATCTACTTTATGAGATTTTTTGCTGTAGTCATATTCAAAACAAGAATTTAACAATTTTGTTTAACTTTTTTCGCAATGTAGCAAATTAATTCCAAACAATTTTAGGATTAACTTCCACTACTCAAACGAATGCATCTATAAAAAGATGTGAATCAGAATTGTTTTTTTATTTTTTTGCAGTGCTAAATTTTTATTATTCAATAAAATTAAGTATACAAAATATTCTACTACAGAACCTCTTCAGCATCTTCCGCTAAACCTTATAACAAAATTTTTCACCAATTAGTTGTATGAGTGATTAGTTTCTTAATACCGATGATTTCTACCCATAATTTATATTTTTCTAAGAAGTCATCAACTAAAGGTTGAAACACATAGCTAGAGTGTATGAAAAAAGATGTGATTGTGATTGGCACTGGAATGGGAGCCCTTACTACTGCCTGTTTGTTGACTCGCCAAGGTCTTAAATGTTTGGTGTTGGAGCAAAACTATTTACCAGGAGGTTGTACTAGTTCGTATTGGCGCAAGGGCTTTGTGTTTGAAAGTGGCGCCACCACTTTGGTAGGGCTAGGCAACTACATGCCGCTGCAACATTTGCTCAACGAAATTGGGGTAGATTTGGCACCTATTCATTTAAAACTCCCCATGAAAGTCCATCTCAAAAGCGGTAAGATACTCAACCGTTACGAAGATTTGAATCAATGGATTGCCGAAGCAGAAAGGGTATTTGGTCCCAAAAATCAACGTAAATTTTGGGAGTTTTGCTTTCGGGTAAGTCAGTTTGTCTGGAAGACTTCACTTAGGCAAACCAGCTTTCCTCCTTCGCGTATGTCAGACCTTTGGCAAGCCGCCAAAAAAGCCAGTCTGGAGCAAGTCAACTTTGCCCGTTATGCGTTTTTTTCAATGCGCTGGCTTCTCAAAAAATTTGATTTGTTAGACCATCAGGAATTTGTAAATTTTGTAGATGAGCAACTCCTCATTACCGCTCAAAATTATCATTCTGAAGTAAATGTTTTGTTTGGCACTACGGCTTTATGCTATACCAATTACCAAAATTTTTATATGCCAGGAGGCCTCATCAACCTCGTAAACCCTTTGGTAGCATACTTAGAACAAAATGGTTCTCAAGTAATTTTACGCAATGGAGTGCAGCAAGTAAACTACAACACAGACAAAAAACAATATGAGGTAGTGGCCAAGCAAGGCAGTTACACCAGCGATTACCTGATATCGGGCATTCCATTGAATAATACTCTGCAAATTTATGACAATGGCTATTCTAAAAAACTCAAGGGCAAAGTACTTGAATCTAAGCAGTTAAACAGTGCATTTCAAATGGGTATTGGTTTCAAACGAATTGATACTACTCCCACAGATAGCATCCATCATCAGATTCATTTACCTGAGCCACTCCCCTACATTGACTCTCATAGTATTTTTGTAAGCCTTAATCACCCCAGTGATACTACTCGCTGCGACGCTGAAGGCCAAGCAGTAGCTTCGGTAAGCACACATATTGCCAATCCGGGCGAAAATATCGCCATTGATAAGCAAGCACTCGAGAAAGTAGTAATTGAACAATTAGAACAAAAAGGTTTTCTGAAAGCTGATGATATCATCTACGCGCATTCTTCTACCCAAAAATCCTGGCAAAAATGGACGATGCGTGAGCACGGCTTTGTGGGAGGATATCCACAATATATGCACATCAAACCCTGGCAAATGGTAGAGGCTCGCCTGGACAAAAAGAAAGCTTATTTATGTGGCGATACGGCTTATCCAGGACAAGGTATTCCAGGGGCGGTACTCAGCGGCATTATTGCCTTTGAGAAATTAAAACGGGATTGGCTTTAGAATTCAAAGCTATGATTATCAATCCTTTACAAGCCCTTTTTTAGCAATATCCAAGATGTTGGTTTGGTAAAAAAATGTCTTTCTAAAATTAGGCAAATACCTCGCAGTGTTTTGCAAAACCACCACACTTGTTTGAGTTTGAGGAAAATAAAAGTTTGCAGAAACATACCCTGGGGCAAACCCCAAAGCGCCTATTTTTTTCTTGTGCTCATTTTTCTCAAAAGTAAGTCCATAGCCATATTCTATTTCACCAAAAATAGGATGCTGACGGGTAGCATACCGGGTTTCCATCAATTTATAGGTAGCAGGCTTGAGCAATTTGCCCCCATACAATTGTTGGTTCCAGCGTACCAAATCTTGTACATTGGAAATAAAACTGCCTGCAGCTACATAGTTTCTCAAGCTTTGGGTTTCCAACACCAATTTACCATTAGGGTTGGCGGTGTATCCTTTGGCTAATTTTGCTTCTTTTTTTCTTTGAGGATGATAACTATTGGTCATTTTGCATTGAGCAAATAACTCAGTCGCTAAATCTGCAAAAGTTTTATTGGTTACCTTTTCTAAAATATTCGCCAACAATTCATATCCCAATTGAGAGTAGTTAAATCTTGATCCTGGCTTAAAATTCAAGGGTTTGTCTAAAGCTTCAATCCCGTGCATGTGCGTCAGCAAATGGTGCACTGTAACACTATCGGCCCAGGGTTGGGATAGGTTTGGCAAATAGGTACCAATGACTTTATGAAGCTCGATCGCTCCTCTTTCGTATGCCTGCAACACCATTACTGCCGTAATTTGCTTGCTAATAGAACCTATCACAAATTGATTGTCTTTTTGAAGTGTCACCTGATTGGCTATATCCGCAAAACCTGCTGTTTTAAAATAAACAATACTGTCTTTTTTTGCTACTAAAATAACCCCACTAAATGCTTCTACTTCAGTGTTCTTCAATAACGAATCAATTTTTGTTAAATAACCAGGGGTAGATTGGGGAGGTGTAGAAGTACACTGAGTTAATACACTGATAGCGGTTACCAATGAAATGATTGTGGTCAATCGTAAGATTAAGATATTCATACTTTATGTTAGCAGTTTTTAAGCGTTGGCAAAACGCTAAATTATCAACTCTTATCTACAATTTATTCACCAATCTAAAAAAAATTACAACAATTAAGCAATGCTCTTGATTTGCTCAAAGAAACTAAATTACTCCACCAATATCACCACTCATCATCATCCAGTTCTTGAGGTTCGATTTGCTCAAAAAATTCATCCAAATCAATGGATTGATAAATATGTACCCAACCCGACTGAGCAAAAGTATTGATACGTAGCAACTCATCATAATTGGGGATTTGTACATCTTTAGGAATTTTTCTCAAACGGATATCCTCTTTCTCAAAAGGACAGGGAACCTTGGATTCAAACAACATATTCCACAAAGGAATAGACGCAAAATAGAGAATACGATCTACCTCTTCTACAATCTCCCAGTCTTCCAGTTTTTGGTTAATGTCTTCAAAAAACTCCAGGGTGTTGTTGAGTCGTACCCTCGAGCCATACTTAGACTTGCCCTTGGTTTTGAGGTGGCTTCCCTGAAATTTTCCTTGTTTTTTGCGGATCATGTATTTGCGTACCACTTTATGATTACTCATTTCGCCCTCTTCAAAATAACCCAACGCCGCATTGCCAGCCTGGATCAACAATATCAGGTAATCGGGTAAAGTTGTAGATATTTTATTGAAATAATCGGCTGGACTTTCGGTCTGATCATCTTCTCCCTCAATAGCCGGATAAGGCAAAGGAAACTTAAGCTCAAACCAAGGGTCATAGTTGGCATCTAAAGCAATCAAAGCATTTTTCTTGGCTTGTAGTTGCAGGTTCAAATCAGTGCGTTCTTCCAGTAGATATTCAAAAAACTGATACGTTTGTTCATAGGATAGTATTTGGGGCTGTTCATTGGTGGGTTCCATTTGTGATAAATTCTTGATTATGAGTAACAAACAAGGTTTTTATACGGTATAATACTATAAAAAGATACTATCTTGTGATGCTTTCAAGGAAGTACAATTAAAACATACATCAATGCCAAAGCAATCAAAAGAAGAAGAAGGACTCGAGTGTTATTTTTGTGGGGTAAAACTTCATGTAGACGAAACAGTTTGCCGTAATCATAAATGGAGTAATCACCCTATCATTTATTGTAGTGGTACGGTGCCTTGTCGGAGTAACGAAGCCGATGAAAACTTTGTAAACCAACGCATCGAGGAGGAATACCAGCAAATTGTTCAACAGCACAAAGATTGTGAGGAATTTATCAAAGAAAAACGAGCCTATCATGCCAAGTATGGTCCCAATACTCCATTCTTCATTTTTGGAGGCTCTGATCCCTGCCTATAAGCTTATTCAGGGCTTACAAAGCCTTCTAATGCTTCCACAGCATCCCCCTGTTTAATTTCTCCTCCTTTGACTACCTTGGCGGTAATTCCTCCGTGGCCACGCATAGCATTGTAACCACCTTCACCCAGGTTGGTTTCCATACGCGAACAAGGATGACAAAGCCCGGTAGTTTCCAGAATAGCCTCACCGATTTTAAATTGTTTTTCCTTAAGCGCTAATAGATTGATCCCTTTCACCACAATATTTCGCCTTACCAGTCCTGGGTCAACCTGTGCTACCCCCATCAGCGAAGCTACCGTGACCAAATGCTCCGCTTGAATAAGGGTAACCTGGCGTTTTTGTGAATACTGCCCCGCAAAATGATCTCCTTCCAAACCATTTTGGCTATTGGCCACCACTGCATTTACCTCGTTCAGAGTGGCTCTTTTCGCAGGTCTTAAGCCTATCCATTCTACTTTTCCTTTTCGGGGAAAATGAGCCATTAATTCGTTCATGGGAGTGTTTTTCGAGTCCTTATTCATGGATAAAACAATTTTGTTTGAAGTAAGCAAAGAATATGTTTTGAAACAAAGTTACATTTTTACCAATTATCGTATTTATTACAAATTCACACTCTAAGTATTTATACTTATAAAATACCCAAATTTCCTGGGTTATTCGGCTAATTTTATAGCTAAAGTTGTTAAATTTACAAATGTAGTTTTTCCGGTGGCTATGATTTGGATATAGTCATTAAATTCACTTTTTTGGAAATCATTATGTATGCATCCATTTTGAAAATGAATTTGTAACATAATCAGGTAAAACCCAATTATTTCAAATAAGCAATTTCTCCTTCAAAACCTCGCAACATAACATTAAAGGGTAAATATGAAATCCATTTTTATAAAACAAACTAATAAATCTCCTGAAGTCAATTTCAACTATGACACTGGCGAGCTGAAAATCACAGGTAATTCACTTGTGCAGAACAGCTATGAGTTTTACACCCCTTTGTTAGAATGGATCGATGATTATGTAAGAGCTCCAAAAGCAAAAAACACCAAGGTTTACATCAAAGTAGTCTATTTCACTACGGATGCCTCGGGCTTTTTTATCAAAATTTTGAAAAGATTAGAGCAATTGGCTATGGCCAACCATTTGGTAATCATTAAGTGGTATTATGAGGAAGGAGACGTAGATATGCGTGAAACCATTTCTATGTTTAAGAGCTTGGTTCCTCAACTAAATCTTGAACCTATCGTGGTAAAAGAGGTATTCTAAAAAAGCACCACAGTCTTAATTATATATAGACATTACACCGTGTCATTGAATGACGAATCCTGATTAACGATCAACGAATTTAGAAGACTCATAGAAGTACTTAGGTCAATCATTCCATTCAATATAAACTTACGTTGAGCGCCGATGCATCGGCATTTACAACTTGGGCTTACGACCTGCGGTTCGTTGATCGTTATTCTTTATTCAAAATTTACGTAACGTCAGTTATTTTATTCTGATTGAGTGCATCATATCATACACGGTCTTTTTCCAACGACTCAATCGCTTGGCTGGACAGGTAAAGTTAAAGATGTAGATTTTGCTGTCTTTGACAGTATACATCAGGTAAGAATATTGGCGAAGTGTCCCTTTATTCTTTCCAATCATGCTCTTTTCTTCATTTTTTATCACCCCTACAAACTCCATCACAACAAAATTTCGCTTCCGAATCATTTCAATTTTATCCTGCTTAAACCGCACATTGCTGTGCAAACGCAAAATAGTAGACTTGTAGAGGCTTTTCATCATTTTAAGATCATTGATGCTCCACTCTGCTTGATGCTTACGAAGTTTCCCTTTATTGTCTACAAATGTTTGTCGGGTACCCGGAGGTACGTGCGTCATCGCAGTGTTAATACCAAAAGTTGTCTTGCTATTTTCATGACGATACATGGCGATGGGTTTGCGATAACCAGCAAACTCCTGACGGTACTCCCGATCACTCATAGCTACAAAATCTTCGGGCAGCTTCATCGTGATTTCTTCGTTTATCTTGGTTTTTTTGAGTTTTTGAGCGTGGGCAAAGGTAAACGTAAGCCCTAATAAGCAGACAAAAGCAATAAGTTTATTCATATCTATTCAAAATATCCTGTTTTTATTTTTATTCTGTTAGTCACAACGGTCCTTACAATCGTTTAGTATGCCCATCCCTTGGTTCAATGTTATTCAATTCATAAAGAAAGCCCTCTTGGAATTTATAAACACCAATAAGTCTATTCTTTTTCTTTCACCGGTTTTGCTGCATTTTTGGGTACTTTTTTAGCCGCTCTTTTTCTACTTATTTTGATCCTTTTTTTGCCTTTTGACTTACCAAATGGTATACGATACATCAAATGATACCCAAAGTTAAAGTTAGCTCCATTGTTTACACCATAGCCAGGAATGTCGTTTGGCGTAATAAACTCTCCTTCGCTTCCAGTAAGTTTAGCTTTTATACGAAACATAGGCCCCATGTAGAGGTTTTTGAAAAGTTCAATTCTAAAGCCAAAATTAAACTCTAGCCAGCTACCTGTCAGTTGGCTTTCGGTTAATTGTTGGGTTACGTCACCCAATGGATTGACAATTGTATAAGTAATGTTGTGGTCAAACTGAGCATAACCGTAGTGTAACCCCACATAAATCACATCATCATCACTTTTCTTATGCAATAAATTATAATTGATTCCTACCCGCCCATAAGCACCGCTACTGGTATACTGATATTCGCCCGATCCTCGCCGAATTACCTCATCAACTCCTCCACTTAGTTCTATAGAATATTTATTGTTAAGCAATACCTCAAAAGTCCCTTGGTAACTGGTGCGGTTTTCGTCAAATTGGGCAAATGCGGTCGGCAAAATATCAGATCCCAAGCGTACCCCAGCAATGCGGATGGGTTTCCAGGTAGTATCTGCGGCACGTTTGCGTTTTCTTTCCATTCTTCTCTCGAGTCGCCTTTTCGCTCTCCGTTCTTTTCTAGTGAGGGGCTTTTTGACTGAGTCTTTTTTAACTACTGGCTTTTTTACCGTTACTGGTTTTGTTACCGGGCCTTCATCTTCTTGAGTATACCCTACTTGCGTGGACAACAAGAGCATTACAAAACACACCATCGTTCCTATGCTCAATTTCATATTTGTTCGCTTATTCCCCATTATTTCAAAAAGATTTTCACGTTGCCTTCAGTTTGGGTAGTGTCTATACCAGTGCCCGATAAAGCCACTAGTTTTTCATTATCGGCATTTGCATCTGTTACCTTAGTGATGGTAATGTCCTCACTTACCCCACAATCTGGACGAATCACACTTATTTTTCGGTTAAAATCTACGGTAATGGTTCGGTTAAATGATTGGGTTTGGTTGATTTCATCAGTAAAGGTTCCGGCAATGGTATAGGTTTGACTCAACTTATCAGAGGGTAAGGCGAATATCACACTGGCGGACTCTATGGCATCGCCTTCTCCGCCACTGGTAAGCGCAGCACCCGGGTTTCTTTGGGTGATTTGCACAGTATCGACTGTGGTATCGGTACTGTTTAAAAAAAATACCACTTTAATGTATGCACCTGTATTGTTGTTTTTGATATCCTGGCAGTTTTGGCATTGCACTAGGGTAACCGCTAATATGCACCATCCCATCGCTTGCAAATATTTATTGGATTTGCTGAATAACCTCTTCATTATTACCTATTTGTATTTGTTTTTTTTCGTGACAAAAGTACAAGTAAATACGAAACGATGCGCAAATTTGCCTCACAACTTGCCTCGGGTTAACAAAAAAAACCTTACAGACAAGGGTCCGCAAGGTTTCCAAACCATATAACCATGAAAAACCTAACTTACTAATTCTTTATATCTATATATGAAAAATCGATATCATGAACAAGTAAAAAGGTATTTTTATTTATACAAATGTATCAATAAAATTAATACGATAAAAAAATTAATCCAATTTTTACTTACTACACACCATCTCTAAACCCAAATAGCTACCTTACAACACTTCTTCTAAAAAGATGATGATTGCATCATACACACAACAACAATTATTATCAAAAAGTTTGCGAAACCTTTAAACCCAACAAAATATGAATTTAAAAGATGCACGTGTTTTAGTAACAGGTGGTAGTGCTGGTATAGGCAAAGCTACTGCCAAACTTTTAATTGAGGCCGGAGCCAAAGTTTTAATTACTGGTAGAGACGAGATCAAGCTCCAAAATGTTGCCCAGGAAATGGGCGCATTTTATGTGGCTGCCGATGTGGCCTCTCCTGAAGACATTGATAAAACAATCACCGAAATACACAATCAATTGGGTGGCCTCGATGTTTTGATCAACAATGCAGGCATTGGCGAGTTCCCTACTTTGGAAGAATTAACGCTCGAAGCCTTCCAAAAAGTATATAATGTCAACGTTTTTGGTTTGGCATTGCTTACACAAAAGGTGGCACAAATATTTAAAACCCAAAATTCGGGCAATATCATCAATATTGCTTCTACTGCGGCTACCCGAGGTTTCGAACGAGGTACCATTTATGCCTCGTCCAAGTTTGCCTTACGAGGAATGACCGAGTGTTGGCAAGCTGAGTTGCGTCGTTATAATGTGAGGGTGATTTTGGTAAACCCCAGTGAGGTACCCACCGCTTTTGCTCAAGCAGACCGCAAAGAAAGAGAAGAAATTCCGCACAAGCTTACGAGTCAGGAAATTGCTCATGCAATCAAGGGTGCACTGGAAATGGATGACCGGGGGTTTATCAAAGAATTGACTGTTATTGCAACCAATCCTTGGTTGGCAGAAAACAAGTAAGTTCAATAAAACAGAGTTGCTTTGTGACACACTCTAAACCAAATAATATTTTAGTTGTAGCTCCAGACCTGACAGGTTTTTGAAACCTGTCAGGTCTAAAAAGCTTATTTCTCAAAGAAAATTCTTTAAACACAAGTTTACGAGACAGCTTTGTTTTACTTTTTACGCCTTCGCGTAAACACCCAAGACCTACGCTTGGGACCACTTAACTTGATTTTGTTTTTACTGGTAAATGTAGCCTGATATTCTTTCTCGTCAATTTCTATTTTGAATGATTTGCCAATGGTGAGTTGTTTGATTTTATCGATGGTTTCACCAAGTCCATAGCCAGACTTGGGTAAGTATCGTCCCCATGCTCCATGCTTATTTTGGGTCATTTTTATAGTATTCCCTCTTCGGTCTTTAAAAAAACCATGACAAGGATAATATTTGGATTGTATCGATAGTACTCGTCCATTTTCTTGAATTTGAAAATAATGGTCTACATCACTGCGAAGGCCTCCTACCCTGCCCTCTTTGTCTCGCCGGTAAGTTAAGTTTCTAATGTACAAGGTATTTTGAGGTTTTATTTGGGCAACATCTACCTCGTAATCTGCATATATTCGGTTTCGGTTACATTTCCCTATCACCAACCCATCAATCGTTTTTCCGGTGGTGGAATAATTAATCAGCAAACATTGTAGATCTTGTCCTTCATCTAGATAAAAATAGAGCAAACTAACATATTTTTCCGAAAACCTCACCCGTCCATACTTATAATATTTTATGGATTTCGCTTCCAAAAACTCTTTATTGAATTGCTCTATTTCATCCACTATACTCTGTCCTAAACCTTGGTGTCCTTCCTTTTGATAATTCACAAACTCGAATATACAAGGCCTCACCACCCATTTTAACGCCTCTGGGGTAGTCATAGGTGTTAGTTTTTGGTGAGGATTTCCTTCCAGAAATTGCTGCGTAATATCTGAGAAAGTGATGGTTTTGAAACCTTGAAGGTAAGACTCAAAGTTGATTGTATCATTTTGAGCCTTTAGCGTCTGAAGTGATAGCGTTATCCCCAAAATAACGGTCATTATTAAGGTATTATAAGTTTTCATCATGTTTTTGATTTTGTAGGTATAACGCCATTCACCATCTATTTGATTAGTTTTTGTTTTAATCTTGTAGCCATCGTTTGATCGCTCAAAGCAAACTGGGGATATCCATCTTGATTATTGATCACAATTTCTTTCCATAGTTTTCCTTTGAAATCGATGAGTTGTCCTTTCTCAATAAAGCGCTCAAATGCTTGCCCACTCTTCTTACCCAAATAACGCCTCAGGTATTTTTTAAATAATGAATGATCCAAGCGACGTGATTTCTGCCCTGAGCAAACTTTGAGAAGGTCAAACATGAGATTGTCCAAGCTTTTGCGCTGTTTGGTTTTTTGCTTGATTTGGGTATCTAGCAATAACGCGTAAAGTGCTCCCCTATAATAGGGTAATTTTTGGTAGGCATAGTTTCCCCAATAGTTTTTGTAGGTCAACGAATCATTAGGAGCCGTTTTTATTTTGGAGGTGTAGTGCGGCTTAAGCACTCGTTGGTTGATCATTTTTAGGTAGCCTTCTAAATCTATCAATCCACTCTTGAGCATTAGCTTATAGGTGTAATAATCGGTAAATCCTTCACTAAACCAATACTGGCGTTCCTCATCAGCATTGATAATTTTTTTACCAACCCAATTATGCAGGAGTTCGTGGTTGTACAAATACTTGATGCGATCAAACGTAGTGTATTTATTTTTGGAACAGTAAGTAGCAAATGATTGATGCAGGTTGGTACCTCCTACCGATGATCCATAGGGGGTGTGTAGCTCCATCAATGTCACAGTGTAGAGGCTATCTCGGTGGTCTTGCCAAAAGTCACGCTGAACACGAATGACTTTTTTGAGTAAGTCAGCTACTTGATCCGTATTGAATTTCTCCCATTGACCCCGCACTAAAAAATGTACTTGATTACCTTCTATAGTAGAAACATATCGCTTAAAGTCACCTGCCACAAAAATAGAAGAAAACAACTCCTGCTCTTTGACTTGTATGGTTTGATTGGGCGCACTACCAAAGCTATGGTGTACCACAAAATCTCGAGGGATATTACGCCATCTAATCGTAAAAGGTTGCGCCTCTTCACTGCTGAGTGCGCCCAGAGGAAGTAAAAACAAACGATGCCCAAACGAATGCAAATAGGTACGCTGTACAATGGGTCGGAGGCAGTGCTTGTGCTCAATGGGTCCCTTCTTGTCTTGCACTATGTGATAAGTAATTTGATAGCGGGTATTGGGCTTTCCCGTAATTTGGACATTGTCTTTGGTAGGTTGGCGATCAATTGTTTGGGCACTTGGCTGGGTAGTAATGTTTTGCAAACAATGAAACAGGTTGCGTTCTCCCCAGAAATTATCATTGTAATGCAGATTTAAGATTCCTTGAGCATTGGTTTTGGCCGAAAACGATATTTGTAAATAAGGTTTTTGAGCTTGTAAATGCGGCTCTAAGGTATAGGTAAGGTGCGCTTGTGCTACCGCCGGAATGCTCAAAATTAGGCACAGCAAGCCCACATACCAGCTTTTTTGGGTAAATAATTTCATACGATAAATAGGTTATATGTTTAATACGATGATTTTCGTAGATAAAGATATACGAAAAGATTCGTAAAAGCAACTCGCCCAAATTCCGCACTCAGAAATTAACAATATTTAATATTTTTCCATCAGAATGGCCAACATTGTTTTTACTCCTTCTACATAGTTGCCCACTCGAATATTTTCGTTGGGGCTGTGTTGGTTGTTATCAGCATTGACAGTAGGCACCAATACTGCCGGAATGTTTAGCGTTGTCACAAATGGGGCAATCGGTATAGAACCACCTGCCATTCTAATTTGAATAGGGGTTTTGCCAAAAGCAGTCTGCATTGCTTTGCGTAGCCACTGCCCTACCCTAGTATCAAAATCGGTACGAAATGCCTGATAAAAGATTTTAGAATTAAAGCGGAGCAATTTATCGTATTGTTGACGTTCAGCTTCGGTAGGCTGCCCATTGACCAAATGAAACCCCTGGTCTACAATATGCTTCTTGAGTAATTTCAGAAGTCTTTTTGGGTCGCTTTCCTTGACAAGGCGAATGTCCATCTCGGCCAGGGCAGTGGCAGGTACAATGGTGCGGGTTTCTTTGCGTACCCAACCAGCCTCTACGCCTAAAATATTGAGCGATGGGTACTGAATCGATTCTTGGTAATTGTTTGCTACCCGATCTATTTTACTAATACCGATTTTTTGGCGAATGTCCAGTTCTTTGTCGGGTACTTGGGCCAATATTTTTTTGACGGCTGGGGTCAGGGTAATTCCCTTGTACCAACCAGGAATAACCACTCGCCCTTGTGGGTCTTTCATAGAAACCAATAGCTGAGAAAGCGTAAGCGCTGGATTGGGGGCATAATTGCCGTAGTGCCCACTATGTAAGGGTTTGCGAGGTCCAAACACCTCTAAGGTAACGGTAGCAATACCTCGGGCACCATATACCAGTGTAGGCTGATTGCTCACATGTCGCGGACCGTCGTAAATAATGAGGGCATCAGCAGCGAGCGCTTGTTGATAATCTTTAACGGCTTGAGGTAGATTAGGAGAACCTAGCTCTTCTTCAAAATCCATAATCACTTTGATGTTGTAATTAGGGGTTACTTTTAATTGAGCTGCCGCATCCAGGGCCGCCAAAAACATGGCTGCTGGGCCTTTGGCATCGGAAGTGGCTCTAGCAAAAATGCGATAATTGGGGTCATAATTTTTGCGCAGGTTTTCCCAGGGTATTTCTTCCCATTCTTTACTTTGGTCGTCTTTGGATGGGTTATAAGCTGGGTTTCGGCGCTTAAGGGCTGGCTTCCAGGGGTTTTCTTGGTACCAAGCGCTCGTATCCACTGGCTGCCCATCTATTTGCAAATAAATCAAGATGGTTTTGCTAGCTCCTTTGGCCTTGCGAGTAGCCAAGAGTAGCGGCAGACGTTTGGTCTTAAGCTCTTGGGTGGTAAATCCCCGTGCTTCGAATTGTTGCTTACACCAGGTTACATTTTTGTAGGTTTTTTTGGGGTAATGGGCATCGTTGAAAATGCTCAACATTTCATAAAAGTTTTGAAACGAGCGCTGGGCGTATTTATAGGCAATTTCATCGAGTTTGCCTTGCTGGGGCTGGGCCTGCACGTTCATCAATAAACCCCAGGTAGTGGCTAGTAGTAGTAGTTTTTTTGTCATGTGGGTGCGATTTGATAGTTTATCCTTTTTGAATATAGGGATAAATTTTATATTTAATCTCACCACTAAAATGTAATCAAACTGAAAATGTTATCACAAGAAGAAAAACAAAACTTATTTAAACTACTACAGTCTAATGATGTAGACAGCATAGCACTCGCTTTACAAATTGGAGCGGGTACCAATACCCATTTATACCTAAATGAATTTGAGAAACTTTGAGTTTTTCTTCAAAAGGTAAAGTGTGCCCAAATTCCCCCTTCTGAATTATCTATTGCCGAAAAAATATGGGAATTAATGCAAATAGAGACGCTAACGCTTCGTTTGGAGGAATCTGAAATTATTCCAGATGGAATATACTTCATGAAAAACCTCCAAAACCTAACTATTGAGGCTTATGGCGAAGTATATTTTCCTAAAACCATTACTTGGGTAGATAGTATTGTTAGTTTAACTATACACCTCTTAAACACAGATAAACTACCTGAAGAGATATTTGAAATGCCTCAACTTGAGGAGTTGAATTTAACCTTTAGTATGATTCAAGAGATTCCTGAGGCTATTTTCAACTTACAAAGTCTCCATACCCTCAATCTCACTTATTGCTTACACTTGACTCAACTGCCCTATGAAGTATTCAGTCTGCCATTACTCTACCACTTATACATCGCCTTTACTGCCATAGAAGAAATTTCTTCTTCTATTGGATTTTCACATCTAAAAAACTTCAGCTTTGACTCACAGGTAGATCCCTCGCTGTTTACTAATTTTATCTTTGGTCAAAAAATGCTGAAATTTTCAGGAGAACCAGACACATTATTCGGAAAAGCATTTCAGGAGCACCTTAGACTACGCCCCTCCCAAAAAATCAGGAATATACCAGAATCAGTAAAAAAAGCAGGGTTAGAAGCCATCAAAAATCATTTTAGGTATCAATCTTAGTCAAGTGTCTTTATAGGCAATAAATCCATCAAATCTATCCCTGAAGGATGCTGAAATCCTAAAGTTTGCACTCGCCGCCAATCGGCTATTGCTTCAGCTTGTTTACCAGATTTATACAGAGCCATTCCTCGCATATACAACGCATAAGTAAGTTTGGCTTTGGTAAGTTCTAGCTCTATTACTTGGGTATAGTAGCCAGTCGCCAATGCATACTTCCCTTGTTCATAATAATGTTCGGCGGTATTTAAGAGTTCTATTGCCAGATTTTCAGATTTTAATGTAAAGTTGAGTTTGTTGTTCATCACTTTGGTATTTAATTTTTCAAAACTGTTTTAATACGAAGCCGTCTCGACTTTTCAACATTTTTATCATGGGAAGTCGTCTCGACTTTTAATTAAGCTGACTTAATTTTCAGATTGCTGAGAAGCCATATTGACTTCTAATAGTGGATGGAGGCCAGGGCAAAAGGAAGGGGATTAGGAAAAGATGTAAGGGAAAGGATATCTGATAGTTTGAGATGTAAACACCTCTTTTTAAGCTTCTGTCATTATATACCTTTTTGGGTAATGGTTCTGGACAAATTCTTTTTTATTTTTTATCCGAAAAGCATTAACTAGCTGATAATGAGCGGCAAAAGTTTCACTTTATAAATATTTTTCACAGGCTTTGAGTACAAATCAAACCAAGTGGCCTTTCTTAAATTGAATACTCGGATGTAGATTTTTAGTATTGCTAGATAATTTGATTTTTTTTAAACGAGGTGTATTTGAATAAAATTATAAGTAAATGAAGTCGCCTTGGCTTCATCAATAGTTAGGTTTTAAGTGATTTTTTTCATAGTGTTTCTGCCGCTTATGCGGATAAAATTAGTAAGTATTTAACACAAAAAGCCCCATCTGCTTGATGGGGCTTTTTTATTGTAAATAAACAGAAGTTTACGCTCATTTAGAGCTATAACCAAAGTTTACACTGATCTTATTTTCTCACAAGTCTGAGTGTTACAGGAGCTTTCTGGTTTTCGGCATAAATACGAACGAAATATACACCTACTGGCAAGCCTGCTACATTGATAGAGGTCTCACTAGTTTGGACTACATTCACCGATTTACCGTACATAGAAAATACCTGTAGTTTTGTAATCTTCTTGCCCTTGGTATCAATGTTTACTACTTGATCGGCAGGGTTAGGATACAATACATAGTCGTTCTGTGCTTCATCCAACTCATACGTTTTGATGTTTTTACGACTTGCGGCGTTTTCTACACCGTTGTTTTGTACACAGAAGGTAATGCTTACTTCTCTTCCAAATTCTCCACCAGTAGCAATGATTCCTGCTGCATTTGACAACGTAAATGAACCTTCTCCAAAAGCACAGCAAATACCATCACCGAAAGAATCATTAAGCGTAAAGGTATAGTTACCAGTAGGCAATGCACTGAAAGTTCTGGTAATTGTAGATCCATCAGGAGTAGCAGTAGTATAACTTGCTGAATCGATGATGTTTCCTTGGTCATCTTTCAACTCCCAAGAAGTTTCTTGAGGGAAGTTGTCAAAAGTAAGGTCTAAGGTTACATCACCAGGCGTACACTCGCCTTCGGTATTGAGCAATAAATCATCTACAGCAATGTTGGCCCACATAAAGGTGTTGGTAGCTCCTACAAATCGTAGTTGTACACGTTTGCCACGGTATGCGTTCAAACTAATGCTTTCAGATATCCACTCAGGTCCTTGGTTTCCAGTTCTACCCCAAATGGCGGTCCATGAGGCTCCGTTATCCATACTAATTTCAAGATTCAATGTACCTGTTTTAAAAGGCGCATTCATGAAATACTTAAAGCTAAATACTGGATTGCTACCACCGTCTAAGTCAAAGCAAGGAGAAGTAAGAATAGATGGGAAGAATGGGTTTCCTCTCCAAGGATGCACATAGGCATAACGGTCTCCCTCGATGGCATCCGGTGCAATGTTCGGATTTGAGTAGTCACCAGGTTTGATAGATACCCAACGTAACCCTTTGTTATTGGTTTGAGTCCAGGCTCCTAATTGGGTCTCAAAACCTTCGGTATAAGGGAATGATGAGATGCCATTGTCACAAGACACAATAGAGTTGTTGATACAGAAACTTGTTCTGGCTTCGCTTCCAAAACGGAACTCCGAAATAATTACCTTGCCTCCTACACTCAAAGTATACCCTCCAGGAGAGAAGATACCATCACCAAAAGAGTCTTTGATAATGAAAGTATATTTACCATCAGGCAAGTTGAAATCCTTAGAAATAGAAGAACGATCAGGAATGGCATTGGTATATTGCTCAAAATCTACGATAGAATCATTCTCATTTCTGAGCTCCCAAGATATTTCTTCAGGGAAGTTGTCAAAAGTGATATCTAATCTAAGTTGACCTTCTAAACAAATTTCAGGCTCGCCTAAAAATACGTCGTCAAAGGCTACATCAGCAGTAGAACCAAATTTGGCCAAACGGTTAAATCTCAACTGTACACTTTCCCCTACATATTGGGCCAAGTTTACTTGTACCTTGTTCCACTCATCTCCTTGGTTTCCTTTTTGAACCCATAGAGTTTCCCAGGTTACACCGTTGTCTTTACTAATGTCTAAACTTACACCACCTGGCTCATAGAAGCTCTTTAGGTGATACTGAAAGCTAAATACTGGATTGGCTAGTCCTGTTAAAGAAAAGCAGGGAGATACCAAAGAAGCATCCAGATTCTTATGACCAAAACCAAACTTACGCATTGCAAACACATAACCAGTACCTTCAGCTGCACTGTCAGGACCAGTATGATAACCTGGAGTAGGGCCATTGCCTGTTTTCCATTCTATTTTCTTGCTGTTCATAGGAGTCCAATCACCAAAGCCATCCTCAAATCCTTGAGTATATGGATAGGCAGTAATTCCATTCAAACAGAAAGGGCTATTGGGTGTAGTTACCGTTAAAGGCTCACTAGCGGCTGATTTGTTTCCAGCAGCATCGCGGGCTTTTACCGTAAACTCATAAGAAGTCAATGGAGTAAGTTTAGTTACCGTCAATGAAGTACCACTGATGATACTTACTAAGTTACCATCCTGAAATACTTCATAGCTTACTACTCCGATATTATCAGTAGAAGGTTGCCAGCTTAATTGTACAGAACTAAAAGTCAGGTTTGAAGCTGTTAATTGTGTAGGCACTGAAGGGGCAGTGCTATCAGGAACTGCTGAACCAATTCTAAAAGCAGCCACTCGGCTACGACGTACTGTGCTGGCATCAGGTCCTTTAAAATATTCTCCAATATGCCAGAAAGTAAGATCATCGGTAGGGTCAATGGTTAATTGCGCATAATCTCCGTAACGACCATCTCCTCTGTTTTCGGTATCGTCTCCGTCTACAATCACATTCTCACCAAAAGTCATCACCCCTACTGGGTCACTGGCCAAACGTCCAGTATAACGAAGTGATGTATGTACTGTAGTACTCACAATGGTGTAACCCAATCCAATATTTCCCTGGCTATCCATCATGATACTTCCGCAATAGGCGTTGTGTCCATCAGGCTGTACATAGGTTCCTTCCTGATGAATGGTCCAAGGTTGACCATCAGCCGTTTGGCGTAGTTCGTACCAACGAATGGCCGCTTGGGTATCGTTTCCGCTCACGTCTATTACAAAGTTGAGCACTACCGAGTTATGTGTTCCAAATCTACGATAGTTGGTCATGTACATCATCGTAGCCTGAATAGCATCCAGGTTAGGACCACTACCTGGCTCATCCAGGTTTTGGAAAGAACCACCGTTGAACACACCGTCAAATGGTGTAGTGTCTATTTCTTGAGCAGTAGAAATACTAGAACTGGCAGGGTTGGCCCAATCTACGGTAGTCGTCCAGATCTTAAGGTGGTCACGGTCTACTCCTGACCAACCATCGTCTTGCATGTAAATGATTTGGTGTCCTACTCCACGTGGTGGCAACGAAGTACCTGTGGCGTTGAATCCTCCTGGGCTATAAAAACCGTTGGTACTTACTCCTGGTAAAGGAAAGCCAATGATTTGCGCAGCTTCTCCCAACAACATTTTGTCTCTCTCCAGGGCAAATACTACCTGGCTGGTAGCAGCACTGTTTTGGTCTTTGTTGGCAGTAATGTAGTAACCATCGCTCCAAATAGATAACTTTTCATAATCAGGAAAAGAACCGGTATTGAAACGGTAAGTAAACCAGCCATCATTTACTGGATCGGCACCTTGGCAAACGGCAATAAGAATACCATTAGGGGTATTACTAAATTGCATGATAATAAAACGATTTGCGAAGTTGTCGTATACTACGATGGGGTCTCCCAGGGTTTCTCCTGGAAACAAAGTAGCCAATGAAGCCTCAGGTACCAACACATTTCCGGCTCGGTCTAAAATACCAAAACCAGAGTTAAACGCATACACGTAATGGTTTGGACCAATGGCACCGGTAGGGTCATTCAAAACCGTACCTTGGTGAGCATCAAAATTAGCAATAGGTGCTACCGAGCGGCTTGTTCGGCGATTTGCTTGTTGACGGACATAACGCAGTTGTTTTTCCATCAGCTTATCGCCGGCTACCTTAGGTAAACCTTTGCCATCAATGTACGTATTTTTTCCACGCCGTTTAGCGGGTGCTTTGTGTTCCATACCTTTGGCTGCAATGATGTTATCCATCGAGCTCAAGGCAGGTATTTGGCGCACATATTCGCTGTTCGAGTGGTAATTTGACTTCTGTGTAACCTTTTGAGCATACACTCCCAAGGTACTACACATCAGCAGTACTAAAATGAAACTAAGGGTATTTATTTTCATAAGTGAAATATAAATTTAGTGGTTAATTATTCAAGCTGATTTTAAGAACAGACTCTCCTTGAGTCATAGCATAATTTCACTTATTACCTTTAAACCTAATTAAATTATATTACCCTGATTTTTAATATTTTGCCGTATTATTCTACTAACTTTCCTTATAGTATAGTAGTTTCATTTTTAATTTGGCTGCATAGATAGCAGAAAATTTTGAGCAAACAAAAATTAATAGTCGATTATATGAACATAAATATTAATTTCACTACATAGTTTTTTGCATTATTTCAAGAAGCTCTTCTACTTCTGTCAAACTCGTAGCGGGGAAATTTGCCACCCTAATTTGACTGGTTTTGTTTTGACCATAGCCGCTTCCAATGACCATATTTTGATCGGCTAATTTTTGGATAAGCTCAGTAGCATTTCCTTGAGTATTGGCCACTACTACTACCTCAGAGCGATGATCGGGATTTTTCACAAAAATCTCCAAGCCATCCATTGCTTCAATGGCATTGTAAAGTAACTGGGCTTTAGTGTTAGTTTCCTGCCTTATTTGGCGTATTCCCTTATGCAAAAGATCTTGAGTGACTTTACTAAGCAAGTAAAGACCTAGTACATTAGGCGTAGGCGGGGTTTGAAATTTCTCAAAAGATTTCCACAGATTGGTCAAGCGATGATAAGTACCCGTAACTTGTCCCTGGTCTTCCAATGTTTGGGCTTTTTCTAAACAACGACGATTGACTAACCATACTCCCAAACCAGCAGGTAAACCAAAAGCCTTTTGTACCGAAAAGTACGCAGCGTCTATTTTGGTAAAATCCAACATGGGAATAGGTGCTGAAGATACCATATCTACTACCAATAATTTATCGGGGTAGCGGTCTTTGAGCGCGTGAATATCGGCTACTGGCATACTTACCCCAGTACTGGTCTCGTTGTGAGTCACACAAATCATTTCTACGTTGGTAGGCACTTCTATCTGAGCAAGGTCAAACCCTTGCCCCCAAAGCACTTCGTGCAAATGAGGCATTTTATTGAGCAATAAAGCGAAGTCATAAAAACGTCGAGAGAATGACCCATTGACCAAATGAAAAGTTTCGTGGGCTACACAATTTTGTAGCAAGCGTTCCCATACTTCAGTGGCCGATCCAGTAAAAAGCACCGCATAATCATCGGGTAATTGAAAAATCTCCCGGATATTTTCATACGTTTGCTGGTAAATTGCCTGAAAAGCTGGGCTACGGTGTGAAATAGAAGGTATTTGTTCAGCAAAAGCATTTTGAGTGTGTTGGGCCACCGTAGGATAAATAGCCGCCGGGCCTGGAGTAAAAAATATTTTTGGGTTCATAGGGTCAATATCATTTAAATGCACTTAAGAAATCGCGAACGTACACAAGTAGCTGCGATTAACCAATAATCATTGTCAAAATTTGTGGGTAAAACATCGTTATGGGAAAAATGTTCCGTATACTTTTTTGGATATTTATCATCCTATTCACTGTTACTCAACTATTTACGCTTGATAAAGTTCCTCTCCCCTGGTTCGACGAAACCTTTTTTGCCAGCATTGCTCATCAATGGATACAAACCGGAAGTCTTACTCCTCAAGTAGCCGTATTTCAGGAGGTAAAACTCTACGGCCCGATTTATTTTTGGCTGACTGGTGCTACCATTAAACTATTAGGGTTCAGTGTTTTTAGCTTTAGGCTCATGAGTTTAATTTGCGGGTTTGGGGTGGTTTGGATCAGTAGTCTGATTTTGAAGCATTTTATCCTGCAATCGCGCGAAAATTCAGACATTTTTAAACAAAATGTATTAAAACTTTGGTGGGTTTTACTGCTGACTGATCCACTATATTATTTGGTTTTGCACGAAGGCCGTATGGACTTGCTTGCATTGTTTTGGGCCTTGAGTAGTATTTATCTACTTTTACCTTTTCTGACCCAGACCGCCCAACAATCGCGTTTGCCCAGGCGCTTCTTGCTATCGGGCATCTTAGTTGCTCTTGCGGCGCTCACTACACCTCGGGTATGTTTTATTTTTGTGCCTCTGGGATTGGTATTGCTTTGGCAATGTCGTCAAAAGTTACATTTATTGCTTATATGGGGAGGAGTCATTGTGGGTATTTATGCCCTTTGGGTTAGGGTGGCTTTTGGTAGTTTATCGGCTTTTATCGCTTATTACGCTGGAGATAATCCTTTTGTGAGTACTTCGGCAGTAGAGTGGTATATGGGGGGGGTGGGTTATATCCCAAAGCAGTCTTATCCTTTGATTTTCAGTGCTTTGCTAGGGTTATTAGCGATTGGGATTCAGAAAAGGATTCGCTTGTTTCAGCCTTATATTTTGATTGCACTTGCCAGCATTGGTTTGTTTTATGGGCTAGTGCATGACTACGGCCAATATTCGGTATTTATCTTGCCGTTTTATTACTTTCTGGTGCTGTATGGGTTGAGTCAAAAGCCTTGGAAACTAAAGAATTTATTGATCTACCCAGTATGTTTTTTATTGCTGCTCAACCTTGGATATGTTTCCCTCAAAAACCTACAAACATTGGCCAGTTGGCAACAACGTAAACCAAGCATTGCCACTCAATTTATTCAAAAGCATATTCCTAAATCCTCAAGGGTGGTAGGTGAACCACGCTATTTTTATGCAGTAACCCAAGCAGGCAACCAATACCAGTATATGGATTTGTATGAAACACTCGAGACTCGAGAAATCCGCCAACGGATTCAATTTAAGTATCAGTACTTGATTGTGACTGACCATATTCGCTGGCGAAAACCTCAAGTAGTCAAACATTATTTACAAAAAGGTCAATTCAAAGAAATTGCTCGTTTGAAAATGCCTCCTTCTTATTGGAGTGAGCAGATTGCTCGACTGGGGTTGGTATCACAAACAGAACATGATGGATACAATTGTGTGATTTACCAACGAGTGTTTTAAGAATTCTTTTTTAGGATTTTCACGTCATCAATCAAACGTTTCATTTCTAAAGGCAAGGTGCCATTGTATACCCCACGGATGTGCCCTTCGCCATCGATCAAAAAAACGTTTTCGGTATGTAAAAACTCATTGCTCGATTTGGTTAACCCTATACCTTTTTCAGCAAAATAGCTCTGTCGGGCTATTTCATATATTTTTTCCTTTTCGCCTGTCAACAAATGCCACTTCTCGTTGTCTACATGATTTTTGGCGGCATATTTTTTCAACATTGGCACCGAATCAAACCAAGGCATCACTGAATAAGATACCAACTTAATGCTTTGATCTCTGGCAAAAGCCTCTTGTACTGCAAACAAGTTGGTGGTCATTTTTGGACAAATAGAAGGGCAGGTAGTAAAGAAAAAATTGGCCACGTATATTTTCCCTGCCAAGTCCTTATTGGCTACTTTTTGTCCCAATTGGTTGGTAAACCGAAAGGGAGCAATACGATGTAGTTGCTGTACTGGTTCTTTTAGTTCAGCCTCCCAACGAGGTGTAAAATCGGGCGTAGTGTAATAGGGTAAGTTTTCCGGGCTTTCTTGACAACTTGCCAAAAACATGCACAAGCCCCCTAATATGATTAATTTAATTTTGATTCGGTTTCTCATTTTTGTAAACACTTACACAGTTTTTTCTACCCAGCACACCATATCGGCGTCCTTTTTTTACTACATAATTGGATACTAGTTTTCCTTTTTCGCTCCACTCTTTTTGTGGTCCCTGTTCTTTACCATTTTCGAAGTGGCGTTGCACGGCCAGTCGGCCATTGCGATAGTATAGCTGCTCTACTCCTACCATCAGGCCTTTATTATACTGCCGAATAAATCTTTTTTTGCCAGTGCTATACCAACCATAATGGGTTTTGGTGCGCTTGCCCTGATGATAAAACTTTTGATATCGTGGCTTCCCAGTAGCATAAAAAGCTTTGGCTTCTCCTTCTTTTTTCCCTTGCCAATAACCCGTAATGGTCGCTATTTTGCCATTGGGATGTTTAGAAAAACGATACCCCGAAAAGGGTTTGCCATCGTACCAAAGTGTCCCGTTTTTTTGCTTAAACCCAGACAAACCAGCTTCAACCTTTTCGTTTGGGATTTTGATATCTTGCGCCTGATCAGATTGGCAATTTGTACATAAAATTGCCAACCCTACCAAGCAAAATAATTTAAAAGCTTGTTTCATTTTACTAACGACTTACCGTACCTGCAGTACCAAAAAATCCATCTCCATTGATCCAGGGAGCGTCAGCAGTTACGTGATAATGGTAAATACCATTGGGGTACTCAGTGGTGGCATGTGAATGCCCATGGTAAGCGTCTAAGTCGGCACTTACTAAAGTTTTGCCGTCTTCTTCTGGGCCATAAATTGGAAAACCATCCAATAAGAAGCCAACCAATGAGCTTTTACCATTTCGTGTCGTCAACCATACAGGTTCTATATGGTAATGGTATTGCCCGTTGGAGGGGCTAGGATGCCCATTGTATTGATCTGTATTATTAAACTCTAGATCATCTAGCAATTGTTGAGCGCCGTTGTATTGGTTATAAATAACCACTCCATTTAAGGCTACCCCTATAGCTCCGCCTGGAGTAGATTCCTTAGTGCTCGCTTCGGCAGGATTTATTGGAATGCGAAACGTGATATCTTGCTCTTGCAAATCTGGATCTTGAGTAGATCCTCCCAAAGAAATGGTAGTGCTAAAGTTGGTATTGGTACCATTGTAGGCTTCGTACTTGGCATCGGTTGTGGGGTAAAACGGGCTTCCGTGATCAGGTAAATCTTTAGTCCGAATTACGGCAAAATCACCATCCAGTTCCACTGATTCAACATTATAAAATTTGCTGTACGCATCGGGTAATGTAGTAGTAGTGGTGGTGGGGGATGCCTCATCTGAGTTGTTGCACCCAGTAAAAATGCCCAGAGTAATTAAAAGGCAAAGTGAAAATCGTGAATAATTCATACGCTTGTAAAATTTGTATCTGGAATTGAAAACATTAGATTGATCGTCTATCCAGTAATTTTATAGAACAATCCCATCAATAATTGTTAGAAATCCTTTGGACTTCTATCATATTAAGTCTATTCATTCTATTTTGTAATGAAAGCTCCCCAAACAGCATTCAAAATAATACATTAACAGTTTGGGGTGTTTTTGTGTTGTTGATAAAGCGCTGTTGATGTGTAGAACTATCACACATATTTGATTTTGGCTAAACGTTAAACTTCTTATGATAAAAACCCTCGACGAAAGTTTTTGGAGTAATCGCTATACCACCCGAAATATGGGTTGGGACATAGGCACCATCTCTGCTCCTCTCAAGGCATATATAGACCAACTCGAAGATAAAAACCTGAAAATATTGATTCCTGGTGCTGGAAATAGCTACGAGGCAGAATACTTGTACAAGCAGGGATTTAATAGTGTAACGGTGGTAGATATTGCCGAAGAACCATTGGAAAACTTCAAAAAACGTTGCCCTGAGTTCCCCGAATCGCATTTATTACATCTGGATTTTTTTGACCTGGATGGAAAGTATGATTTGATTTTGGAGCAAACGTTTTTTTGTGCCTTGGTGCCCGATTTGCGGGAGCAATATGTTACTCAAATGAAAAACTTATTGGAACCTGGAGGTAAATTGGTGGGCGTATTGTTTTACAATATATTTTTGGATGGCAATGGTCCTCCGTTTGGGGCCACCGATCAAGAATATCGTCGTTATTTCTTGCCGCATTTTCAGGCCAAACACTTTGCCGAATGCTACAATAGCATCAAGCCCCGCCAAGGAGCCGAATGGTTTATTAACCTGATGGCATAAAAGAGAGTCAATTGCAGCAAACCTGATCTCTCTCACATACCTATTGCTAAAGAATTTTCTTTGAGAAAAAAGCTTTTTAGACCTGACAGGTTTTAAAAACCTGTCAGGTAGGGTGTTCAGAATTAGTGAATTTCTTCCCCATATTTTTATCAAAGAAGTTAAGCATCAACCAAGCCCCTCCTAACCTCCCCGAGGGGAGGAATGTTACTCGTAGCAGCTTCTCCGCGACTGTTT
>DMXI01000519.1 GCA_003483885.1 Microscillaceae bacterium | reverse complement strand
CGGGAAAGTGCTACGCCTTCCAATAATACAAATCTCTCTATTACCAGTACCCTCAATGACCCCACCCTCAATGCTTCTGCCATTACTGGAACTACTACTTTATGTTCCGATGATGCCGGCCCGTTTCGTTATACTGTGCCTCCAATATCGGGAGCTACTCACTATGAGTGGACTGTTCCTGCTCAATTTAACGAGGTAGGAACAGTTACCACTACCAACAACTTTATAGATTTAACCCCAGCCAGTGCTGGTACTTCAGTAACCATTTCGGTAACTGCTACCAATGGCTGTTTAAGAGGAACCACGGCTGGAACCATCAATACTATCACCATTAATTCTCCTACTGCTGCCGGAAGCATTACCTTTAACACAACCTCTACCGGAAACTTTGCTTCTGGTTCTACCGAAAATATTGCCAATACAGCAGGTACCCAGACCATTACAGTTACTGGAGGGACTGCCGTATTTTCTGGTACAGGTATTGGGGGAGCCAGTAATAACGAATTTTATCCTAGTATAGTGGGAGCAGGCAACAGTAGTGTGATTAGCTATACATTTACTAATGGTGATGGTTGTACTACTTCTGGAACTTTTACCTTCAATGTATTTGATGCGAATGCTACCATCTCAGGAGTGGTAGATTATTGTGATAATGTAACCCCCACTACTCAGGAGTTTCGGGTAAAGACTAATGCTAGTGGATATACAATTCCTACAGCAAATGTGGTGTTGCAACGAACTAGCCCTACTACCGCCACTATTTCTCAATCAGTGGCCAATGGATTTTACTTTGATCGGGTAGATGGTAGCGACAATGTGTTTATTCTGGTTCCTTCTATTTTAGGAACTGGGAATTACCAAATTACGGCTACCAACAGTCCTCCTCCTTTGATACCGATAATTCCGCCATCGGTTTTTAATAAGACATTTACAATTAATGCAGCACCTACCCCCACTATTGTGGCAGGTTCTGGTTCTTTCACGGTTTGTGCCGCTACTTCTTCCAGTTATTCAGTTACTGCCACTAGTGGGCGTACTTATTCTTGGGCGATTTCGGGAGGAGGAAATATTTCAGGAGGAAGTGATGGAAGTTCAGTAACGATTAATTGGTTGGCTTCTACCACTGGAGGATCTTTTAACTTAAGTCTTACTGAGACAAACACCAGCACTGGATGTGCAAGAACTGTGACCCAAGCAGTTACTGTGAGTGCCCAGCCTAATCCTGTGATTACCCCATTGGGAACCAACAACAACTGTGTGGGAGTACAACAAACTTATACCGCCAGCGGAGGTACCTCTTATTTATGGAATGTTAATGCCAGTGAGGGAACTATTACCTCTAATACTGGATCTCAAATTACTGTACAGTGGGCAAATGTAGCAACTGGTACTGTAAGCCTTACCGCTACCAATGGTAGTGGTTGTCAGGCCAGTGTGAATGAAGTAGTAACGGTGAATGCCTTACCAGTACCGAGCTTTACAGCTAGTGCAGGAGGAGTAAATGCCAATAGTGCTTGTGTATTGGCTACTGGCCAGGTATATACTATCAATTCGGTACCTGCTGGTCACGTAGTTACTTGGGTGGTAACTGGTGGAACCATTCAGGGAACAGGTGGAAGCAACACTGATTCGGGTACTGGATTAACCTCTGTAACCATTGACTGGGGAAATGCAGTAACTGGAGTAGTTACCGTAACCCAGCGAAACAATACAACAAATTGTGAAGGAGTGGTGATCAAGAATGTTACCTTGAATCCTCTGCCAAGTTTAGTAATTTCAGGTATTACAGCAAGTCAGCAGTTTTGTGAAGGTTCTGCCTTGGTAAATTTGGTGGCCAGAGCCAACGGAGTAGTGGTGACCAATCTTAACAACGGCGCTATGACTGATGTAGGAACTTATAGTATTACTGATGCTGCTGGCACGACTACCTTACTTACCTTACCTGCTGGTAGTAGCTCTTTTGATCCAAATGATCCTTTGTTGGTAAAAGACCCTGTTACAAATATTGGTAATTTTAACCTGGCATTTACTTTTACTGATGTGAATGGTTGTGTCAACACCATCACTCCTATACCTTTTGTAGTACAGCCTAAGCCTACAGTGAATATTAATAGTACTACCAGCACCATTACTGCCAATGCTGGTGAAACGTGTGCTCGGGGAACTCAGATTTATACCGTAGATGGAGGTATTGTCCCTGGCAATACCTACTCTTGGTCAGTAACTGGCGGAATTATTGTCAACCAGGCTGTAGATAACTCGCAAATTGAGGTAACCTGGGGAGAGCTAGCTTCAGGTACAGTTACATTAAGAGTAACCAATGCTACTTCTTGTGAAGCTACAGTAACTGCCACTATCACCATCAATGCATTGCCTACTCCTACTTTTGCCACAGGCGTAACCAGTGCTTGTGTAAGCTCTACCAATCAGGTATATACTATCAATGCGGTCAACGCCGCTCATACAGTCAGATGGGTAGTAGAAGGAGGAACGATTCAGGGAGGAACTCTTGTAGGAGGAAACAGTGAAATTACCGGAACA
Organism: Microscillaceae bacterium; assembly: GCA_003483885.1. Lineage (GTDB taxonomy): Bacteria > Bacteroidota > Bacteroidia > Cytophagales > Microscillaceae > Microscilla. Next base: position 10,663 of record DMXI01000519.1, on the reverse strand, counting down.
GCGCTTAATAGTATTACTGTAGATTGGGGGAGTGGTGCACAAGGAACAATTACGGTGACTGAAACTGATACTAAAAGCTGTGAAGGTTCAGTAGCTCGAATCATTACTTTGACTCCATTACCAGCACTTACGTTTACTGGGATAAACACTAATTATTGTGAAAATGATGCTACGGTTACCTTAGCCCCCTCAGTAAATGGAGCAAGTCCAGGCACCCCTGGTAATGGTAAGTTTCTAGTAAGAGATGCAACCAATACCACGTTGGTATCAGATCTTGGGTTTGGTATCAATACTTTTACTCCTGCGTCTATTGTGACTGCGGCTGGTACTGGAACCTATGTAATTGTCTATCAATACACTGATAACTTAGCTTGTTTTAATGAATCATCACCTGTAACCTTTGCCATAAATCCCGCGCCAAAAAATGTGCGAGTCAATGTTGAGAAACGTTTTGATAGCCGAGATGTAATCTTTAGCGCCACAGCTGATAATGTAACCTCTGCCTGGAAATGGAATTGGACTTTTACGGGAGTTACTGGAGACCAACAGACTGATACGCTAACATTAAGCAGTGCCGAGGCCCAAAGTGTTTCTTATTCTTTATTGATAGAAAATGCAGAAGGTTGTCAGGCAAGCTATTCTAAGGTATTTAACATTGATTTTAGTTTCCAGGGTAAATGTCAGGGGACTGCTACTCAATTTACCGATGCTACTACTTTAGGAGCTGATCCTATAGGAGGACGATCTTGGGACTTTGGCGATGGTAGTACTTCAACAGCCCAAAACCCGACCCACACATATGCAGCAGCCGGTACTTATTTGGTAAAACTGACGGTAACCGAAGGTATCTTTAGTTATTCGCTAACCAAACGCATTGATATCTTCCCAGTATTCAATGTAACTCCTACAGATATTTATAACGAAGGTTTTACTACAGGAGCAGGTGGTTGGATTAGCCACGGAACCGTAGACTCTGCTGGTGTAGCGCTTGATCGTACCAGTTGGCAGTTGAAGGTTCCTGGTGGATTTGGTAACATCCCCAATGATCAAGGAAATTCCTGGGTAACTGATAATACAGGCAGTTCAGTAGCTACTACTGATGCGAAGTACAATGCCAATGAGCAATCATTCGTAGAAAGTCCTTGTTTCAATATCAGTGCTTTGAATCGTCCTATGGTATCATTTGATTACTTTTCTGATACAGATGTGGGCTCTGATGGGGTAGTCTTACTATACACTATTGACGATGGACAAACTTGGTTGAGAGTAGGAACCGAGGGACAGGGATTAGAATGGTACAATACCAAACCTATCTTAGGTAGACCTGGAGAAAGCTTCTCCTCTAATAACAGTGATAACCAAGGATGGTCGGGCAATACCCAAACCAGTGCTACACCTAAAGTATGGAAAACAGCCCGATTTGGTTTAGATGCTGTGCTTAATAGTTTAGCAGGGGTTACCAATAAAATTGTACGGTTTAGAGTTGCTTTTGGAAGTAATGCTGACAATAGCCCTAATGTACAGTTTGATGGCTTTGCCTTTGATAATTTCCAAATTAACAATCGTAATAGATTGGTATTGAGTGAGTTTTTTATCAATCAGACGGCTGACCCAACAGGAGCCTTAGATTTGACTGGACATACCTTTGCTGAAACTAAGGCAGAGGCGATCAATATTCATTATCATACAGATTTTCCAGGAGTAGATGAGATCAATACTACTTCTGAGCAAGACGTTAGTGCTCGTTCGTTTCACTATGGAATTCGAGATGTACCTCGTATTGTAGTAGATGGAGTTACTCGCGATGAAGTACCTGTATTGACCAATGGAGCGGCTAACAACTGGGCTGACTCGATCTTTTCTACGCGTACCTTGATCAATGCCCCATTTTTGATCAGTGTAGCCAGTCCTACTGCTACTGGAGGAATCTTAACAATCAACGCAACCGTGAATGCGATTGAAGCGGTGAATAAACAAACCGTGATGCACGTGGTAGTGATAGACTCCACAGTAACTTTGGGTGGTGTAACTTATTATAATGCTGTAAGGAAAATGTTGCCAGATGCTGCAGGTGAGTTCCGAACTCAAGTCTGGGCCGCAGGCGATAGCCAAACCTTAAGTTATACCTGGGATTACGGTAGCTTGGGGCTAGATCCTGCCAGGTTTAAGGTTGTAGTCTTTGTAGCTGATTATGATAATAAAGAGGTTTATCAGGCCGAAGTAAGCAGTGTACAAGTAGCACGTGTAGGAAATGGAAATATTAACAACTCTGATCAGGTTACAAGTATTGCAGATGACCTCAAGGGAGACAATGTAAAACTATTCCCGAACCCTACTAATCGTTATTTGAATGTGAGCCTGCAAAATAAAGGCATTTCTTCGGACGCTAAATGGCAAATCATTTCTATGACTGGCCAGGTAATGAAACGTGGAGTTTGGACTAGAGGCTATCAGCAAATTCAACTAGATGTGGGTGATTTGGCAGAGGGAGTATACATTATCAATGTATCTGATGGTAAGACAATCTTCCGACGTAAATTTGAGAGACATTAATCAACCAAGTTGGTTTGAAATAAAAAATCCCGAAGGTCACCTAAAGCCTTCGGGATTTTTTTATGATAAAATATAAACAGGGAGTAATGCTAAACCTTACTGAAAACCCGTACAATACCAAGTCGACTTTAAGCTTTAAGTTTCACACTCAGTAAAGCCGTTCATTTTTTTCTTCAGCAAAAAAAACGAACCAAAAAATGCCGCGGCTGTGACACGTTTTGCCTAAATTTACTTCATTTCACTTCAAATGCTCAAACTCGCCTGCGGCTCAAACAGTGATCATTTGCCCTGCGGGACAGTTCCATTACATAAATTCTTAACGACAACGTATCAAGGCCGAGACCAATGCTAACGCAACTTGTATGGGTTTTCGCAAAGGATTGGTATAAGCCCAACCATTCCTTTGCTGCAAACGAAGGGGGATTTCGTGTGCAGTATTTACCTTACTTATTGATACCTAGTTTTACCCAAACCTAGGTTACAAAGGGCTGTAATTGTAAACCCTTGCCAAAACCACTTATTTCTTCTTCTTCAATCGCACAAATTTCTTATAAGTAAGTGCAATGGCTTTGTAATCTTTTTCAATCGCATCTATCTTTTTACCCAAGAGTTTTTCCATTGTTTTTATTACCTGTTCACCTAAGGCTTCATCCTTATATTTAGGTGAAAGCTCATAAAGGTAGATTTTTACAAACTCGGGCATTTTACCATATATCCACAAATAACAAAATAAGAAACGTGCTTTGGCGTAGCCGTATCCTTCTGACATGTATTTTTCGCTCACAAAGTCTTCTAAATCCATAAAGTCATCTTCACGGATTTTCTTTTTGAGGGTGGGATGTCGCCAGTTGGTATAACCCTCATAAAATTTATCGCCATATACAGCACCCATTTCATAAAAAGAAGCAAAACCCTCGCTAAACCATTGTTGGATACGGTGGTCTATATTGGCTGCTACAAAAGCATGTATTAGTTCATGCCATAGCGTTCCTTCGCCCGAATTGCCATAGGTGTACAAGGTACGGGTTTTGGGCAAATAAAACCCGTAAGCCTCTGATCCGGTATAGCGACTATACTCTTTTTTGGTATTGAAATACACAATCTGAAAAGGGTAAGTTGGTTCATACTTGAAGTAGACTGGATAAATTTGCTCAAAAAACTTCTGAAGAGTATACATCAAAAACTTCATTTTTTCTTCGGAGCAGCGGTAGGCCACATTGAAATACTTCTGAGTGTGTAAGGTTTTAAAGGCTATCCCAAATTCCTGATTGAGGTCCTTACTCCACTGGGCCAATTCTTGTTTTTTTACCTTTTCCAAATCAGCTACCCGATAGTTTTGGGTTAGGTAAAAGGCTTGCCCAGTTGGGGCTTTTTGGGGATATAATACTCTTTTTGGAGTAGGTTTTTGAGGTGTAACAGGCCTATCTACCTTAGATGTAATCGAATCTTGACTATTCAATGATTCGTTTTTCTGACTTGCTTTTTGTTGGCAACCTAATAGAATAAGCCAAATAAAGCAGCAGCTCAAGCGCCAAATCCCCTGATTTTTTTCTGAATACAATAATTTTTTAAAAGACATGAGAAGTATAAGCTAATTGTTTTACAGTGGTGATTAACTAATATACAAAATATGAAAGAAATAATATGGGCCTTTAGCTACAAATTATACGGATATTACCCTTCAAAAAAGGTTGTTTCATCGATGATTATATTGGATTAATCGTAATTAAATACCATTTCGGCATTTGAGAGCGTGTATATAAATAATATCTAACGTTCAACCTACCAATAGGCTAATCAACCAACCGATCCAAATTATTTGACAATCAATCTTTACAAATTATGAATAGAATTTATTTAGAATCAAACACAGCTCAGGTATCTTACAACCCACAAGAAGGCTTCTTTCGCTTAACTATTAAAAAATTCATCAAAGATGAAGATTTCAAAGAAGTACTTCAGCGCGTAATGAAGTGGTTTTCTGAGCACGAAAGCACGAAAATATTAAATGATTTCAGGAATTTTAAAGGGGTAAGCCCTGCTTTACAGGAATGGGTCACTAAGACTTATTATCCAAATATGGTAAAAGGCGGCCTAAAACAAGCAGCGTTGGTTTTAAACAACGACGTGTTTGCCAAGGTATCCGGAAAAAAAGTAAAATCGGAAGTGGATATGATGTTTTTGTATAAGGCTTTTCCAAGTATAGAAGAAGCCGAAGGTTGGCTTGCTCAGACCTCCAAATACTAACATTAGTACACTGTAAATTAAATAAGTTGTTGATTAATTCGAGGTTATTTTGTTCATTGATGATCTTCAAAAATTGAGCATAGCCTTTAGCTACGCGATATTTTTTAAGAAAAATCAGAGGGCAAAAGCAGCCGAATAAAACATAAGATATGTAGTTGACAGTGTAATTAACTCAACCCAAAAGCCTTCTTTTCATTTTGAGCAAATCAGCCTCTTTGGGAGTAAGAGATTCTCCTTTGTATTGCTTAATGCTAGAATATAATTCTTTTACTTCCGAAGTTTTCCATTTACCCAAATCGCTTTGTTGACCCAAGAGCTGATCATTATAGGCAAATACTATCGTAAAAGTTAAACGACCACGGCGGCCACCACCTGTTACTTCAAAATCTACATCTAGGTTTTCTAGGTTTACTTGGTGGTCAAATTTTTCATCTTTGCGATACATCTCCATACTTACTACATGATCTTGAGTGATTTTGATGCTTTGTAAAAAGTATTTGGTTTTCTTACGGATTCTAAAAATATAGATCACCGATACCAAGGCAACGGCACAAATGCCCATGAGCAAGATAGAAAATATTCTATACTGCAAACTAATAGATAAAAACATCACCAATAATAAGCCCTGAAAAATAAAAAACAGGCGAGAAGCACGCAAGTACCTCTTTTTAAAAGGAACATAGGGTAGGATTTTTTCATATTTGTAAGTGGTTTCCGACATATTAGATGGTGTTTAGGTAGTATTGTTTACCATACTTCTAAACATTTTGGTTAAAGTTGGCTGTGAGGACACGGCCAGCGGCACGATTGCCTTCGTTTGTGTCTCCACAAAAGAAAAATGTTTAGGAGTATGATTGATTACTTAAATTATGCAAAAAAAAGGATATGCAAAACCCTTGACATGATAATTTGATGATTTTAACCAAAAAATCCTTTTTTCAGCATACGCTTCTCCTGCTTGGTCAGTTCTTCTTCTTTAATGGCCTTTATTGCGGTAAAAACTTCGGCAAGGCTATCGTGGTTCCAAACCTTAAAATCATATTGAAAGCCTAAGAGCTGTTGTTGGTTATAAAAACGCAACAAAATATACCGTCCTTTTCCCCCAGTTCGTTGAAACTTTATCTGAAAATAGTGCAAAGGTAACTGTATACGTTGGTTTTCGTCTTTGAGGTACAAATCTAGATGTACTGTTTTGTTTTGACTTATTTGAATGCCTTGTAAAAAATACCGCATTCTACGCCAAAAGATAATATAGTTTGCTCCTAGTCCAATTGCCACCACAGGTAAAGCAATCAGAACAAACGGTAGATTTAATGCCAATGCAATTACCAATAATATGATAAATTGAATCCCCATAAGATATACCAGTAAGGAAGCCTTGGCCCAAACTCTGCTTTGAAAAGGAACATACTCCACTTCCTTTTTATAAAGATAATCGCCCATCAGGAGGTGTTAAAATTGAGAGTATTTGGCTCTTATTTGCATCTTTTGGATTTGTCGGTCTACTACCAGGCGAGCAATGCTTGAGGCAATTGCATCAGGGTTGGGTTGTCCAATAGCCTCCTTGAAAAGGTTCTCTGACACATCTACCCGGTATAACAACTGTAAAAGTTTCTCAAAATGATCATTCAAGAGACGTTGGATATAAGGAGTGAGCCATTGCACCAAATCTTCATAGCTGCTTGTGACAGGAGCCGACGCAACTTCGGTAACTTCTAACTCCGAAGAAAGCTGTTTTTGCAAAGATTCAGCAGTTTTGATTAGAAAAGCATCAATGTCTGACATAGTGTTTTAGGTTATGAGTAGTTGAAAATAAGTAGCTTTCGATCTAGTTTTAACCGTTGCTTTGTTCTATTGCTGGATAGTATGCCATAAAACAAGGCAACAGTTAAAATAAGCATATTTGAAGAAAGCCGGGTAAGAGTATGTTTAAATTTTGTCTTCGGAGCTAGAAATGATGAGTGATAATGAAGCACGTTTTTGAGCGAATAGCCAAAGCTATTGGTGAAAAAAATGCTAAACCGAGGGCTACAGCTTTGCTGTGCCGAGCTCACCAAAGGTAAATTAGCGCTGATCAATCACTTTTTTAGCCCAGATTATAATTTTTAAACATACTCTAATATCAATTACATAATTTGCTTCAACGCCGCAGTTAATTGATTAACATGGGTTCGTGTACAACTTTCGCCCATTAAACCAATTCGCCATACTTTTCCAGCAAACTTACCCAAGCCTCCGCCAATTTCGATGTTGAATTCATTCAATAAACGACTGCGAGTGGTGGCATCGTCTGTGCCCTCAGGTATTTTTACCGTATTAAGCATTGGTAAACGAAACGCCTCTTCTACCAAAAACTCAAACCCCAAGCTTTCCAACTGTTCTTTGAGATATAAGTGATTTTGGCGGTGTCGTTCAAAACGAGCTTCCAGACCTTCTTCCAATACAACTCGATAAGCCTCTCGTAAACCATACATAGCCGATACTGGAGCCGTATGATGGTATGCTCGTTTTTGCCCTGACCAATAGTTTTTGACTAGGGTAAGATCCAGAAACCAACTTTGTACTTTGGTTTTACGACGATCCAGGGCTTCTACTGCTTTTTCGCTAAATGATACTGGTGATAGGCCAGGAGGGGCACTCAAGCATTTTTGAGTACCTGTGTAAATCGCATCTATTCCCCATTCATCTACTTTTACCTCTGTACCACAATAAGAGGTGACCGCATCCACTACCAATAATGCTCCAGCATCTTTGGCCATTTTACTAATTTCTTCCAAAGGTTGAAGCACCCCCGTAGAAGTCTCGGCATGTACAATAGCGATGAGCTTGGGGTTAGAGTTCTCCAAAGCGGTTTTTACTTGCTGAGGATCAATAGGTTCACCCCAAGGCGCTTCTACTTTAGTTACTTTAGCCCCACAACGTTCGGCAATATCGGCCATACGATTCCCAAACACTCCGTGGATACAAATAAGTGCTTCGTCACCTGGTTCCAATAAATTTACCAGACAAGTTTCCATGCCAGCAGTGCCAGGAGCTGAGACTACAAAAGTAAGTGGGTTTTGGGTTTGGAAGGTAAGTTGCACCATTTGTTTGATTTCGTCCATCAAACCCACAAATTCGGGGTCAAGGTGACCAATCAATGGTGTAGCCAAGGCTTGCAATACACGAGGGTGAGCATCGCTGGGTCCAGGACCCATTAATATTCTTTTACTGGTTTGAAGTGGTGGAAATTGGTTCATTCTTGCTTTGTTTAAATGTATAAAAGGCGTTGTTTGAAGATAAAGGAAATTACATATGCTATTCAAATCTTTCTTTGCTCAATCCTAGCCACTCCAGCGTAGAATTACAATAAATGTTGTCTTTATCTTGTTGGCTCAGGTCGGTGGTTTCTATAAAAGCGCCTATTTCTAAGTCACCCAAAGGAAAAGGATAATCCGAACCAAGGGTTACCCGATTAGAACCCATCATATCTACAGCATATTTGAGCATCACTGGGTCGTGGGTAATGCAGTCTATCCAAAACTTACCTAAATACTCTCGAGGGTTTATGGGGTTGTCAATGGCTACTAAATCTGGGCGACAGTTGAACCCATGTTCTATCCGCCCCAGCGTAGCCAAAAAAGAACCACCAGCATGCGCAAAAGCAACCCTTAATTTAGGATAGCTTTCGAATACACCACTAAAGATCATAGAAGTAATAGCACGGGTAGTTTCAGCAGGCATGCCTACTAGCCAGGGGAGCCAATAACGACGCATATTTTCCATACCCATCATTTCCCAAGGGTGTACCAAAATAGCCATCTCCAATCTTTCACAAGCTTCAAAGAAAGGGCGAAACTCGGCTTCACTTAGGTTTTTCTGATTGATATTAGAGCCAATTTGCACCCCAGAAAATCCTAATTCCTTTTTGCAGCGTTCCAGTTCTTGTACGGCTAAGTCGATGTCCTGCATAGGCAAAGTACCCAATCCCACATAGTTTTTAGGGTGTTTTTGTACCAGTTTGGCCAAATCATCATTTAGAAACTGAGCCACGGCAAGTCCATCTTGAGGTTTGGCCCAATAACTAAACATCACCGGGATAGTACATACTACTTGTACTTGCGTATTAAACTTTTGGTATTCTTCGATACGCTCGGTTGGATCCCAACAATTGGACTTGATTTCCCGGAAAAACTTACCATCAATCAGCATCCTGGCTTTCCCTTTTTTATGGTGATCAAGGTAAATAAACCCCCCATAGCCAAACTTTTCCGCAAAACGGGGGACTCTTTCCGGAATAATGTGGGTGTGCATGTCGATCTTCATTCTGCGAAAATAAACAGATACCCCAAAATTGGAAACAAGGATGAATGAAATTTTAGCTAGCTCTAGTACTTGACCTTTGCCTATGAATTGTTAATTGTTCTATATTGATTATTTGATGTTGTAAAGGGCCTGTTTTATTCAATTTTATTGCAGCAATCGTTTACTTGAGCTTTTTCACCTTCCTTAGGAGGTACTGGGTCGTAGCCACTACCACCCCAAGGATGACAGCGTGAAATACGCTTAAGGCCCATCCACATTCCTTTAATGGCGCCGTGGGTTTGAATGGCTTCTACGGTATAATGTGAGCAAGTGGGTTGATATCGACAGGTGGCAGGGAAATGAGGGGAAATGGCTTTTTGATAAAAGCGGATAAAAAATAGAAAAATAGCTTTGAGCATTGATATCTTATTTAGTTCTTGTTGGTGTAATTATGGTGAAGTCAGGGCGACTTCACCAACTAAAATACAAAATTAATCTAAAAAGTTCAGACCAATGGCCAACTCACTGGTAAAACAACATTACGATACCCACTTACAAGAGTTTTATACCTGGATGATAGGTGATTTTGAAAACAAACTTCAGGATCAACAAACTTTTTTCGAAACTAACGGAATTGTACCCCAAAGGAATAAAATAGCCATTGACTTAGGAGCTGGTCACGGTTTACAATCAGTGGCATTGGCTAGGTTAGGCTTTGAAGTGACTGCCATTGATTTTAACACAAAACTATTAGATGAACTTCAACAAAATGCGGGCGACATCCGCATTCAAGTGGCTGAAGATGATATTAAGCACATCAAAAAATACGCTCATTTAAGCCCCGAACTGATTGGCTGCTGGGGAGACACTTTGGCGCATTTGGAGTCAGATCGTGCCCTGGAAACGCTTATAGTAGACATTGCCTTTTGTCTGAAAAAAGGAGGCCGTTTCTTGACTTCTTTTCGGGACTATTCAAAAGAGAAAACCGGGAGCCAAATATTTATCCCAGTAAAAAGCGACGAAGAGCGCCTATTGACTTGCGTACTCAATTATGAACCTCAAAAAGTAAAAGTGACAGATTTGCTATGGCAAAGAGAAGCTAATGGTTGGCAACAAAAAGTCAGTAGTTATTACAAAATCCGAACCTCTCCAGTACTGGTAGAACGCCTACTTCGTAACAATGGTTTTGAGATTCAACTCAATACTTTGAAGAATGGTATGTGCCATATTATCGCCCAAAAGATAAGGTAATTTGATCAAGTAGAGTTGCTCAGTTTTTTAGTTTTATGACGAAGAAACTGAGCAACAGTGATAATAATTTACTGGAATGATGATATCCTTCTAAATTACACATCCAAGAAGTTATACACGTTTTTCAAGTTACTTTAAGTTTTACGTTTAAATGGTTGTAAATCCTGATTTTCATCACATTGGTGTCAACCTAATATTGAAGATATCTGAACAAAAACAGATTTTAACTGATTGTTTTGAGTGCTTTAACTTGAACAACAGGGTCTTAAACTCCGCCTTATTTTATTGGCGTTAAAAAATTTGAGCAATGAAGCCGTAAAAATGATCA
>DMXI01000383.1 GCA_003483885.1 Microscillaceae bacterium | reverse complement strand
AATCTCCACTTACCACATCTTTAGGTCTATAAATTACAAAATGTTCTCCTAGCACATCTTGTACTTTGTTAGGGTGTGGCAATATTCCTTTTTGGATAGTTTTAGCTGCAGAAATACTTTTACTGATTTTATCATAAGCTTTTCGTAGTATATGCTCGCTTTGTAGCAACTTTTGGTTAGCCACCTCCATTTCTTTATGCTTTTGCTCAATAAAATCACGTTGCGCCAAAATCTCATCCTGGTTTTGCTGCAGTTCTTCTTTTTGAGATTGAATTTTTTTGTTCTGCTGCTTAAGCTTTTTCCGAGCCCTTTGCGATCCCACAAAAGACACCAACACAAACACCAGAAGCAAACTACCCAGCACCAGCGCGATGTTACTAAACTGTCTCAATTTTTTTTCTTGGATGAGTTGCTCTTGCTGAAGCTTTTTCTCGTTTTCGGCGGCCTGTAGAGCTTTGGTTTGTTGTAGTTTTTCGGCTTTCTCTTTAGCGGCCAGTAACTTTTGCTTTTCGGCCTCTCTTTTTTGTTTTTCAGTGAGCAACCGTTGTTTTTCCACCTTATTTTCTTGTTCAGCCAGCGCCAACAATTGCTCTACTCGCTCTTTTTCTAATTGTTTGTTTTTTAGTTCGGCCCTCTGTAATGCCTGATTTCGCTTGAGCAAAGCCAATTGTTGTTTTTGGAGTTCTAAATCCTGCTCTTGCTTTTGGCGCTCAAGTTCCGATTGTTTAAGCTGCGCTTCCTTTTGATTTTTTTCAGCAATTAACGCCTTGAGTTTGCTTTCCTCTTTTTCTACCTCCACTTGTTTTTGTAAGGCCTTTTGCTGCGCATCTCTTTGTTGTTGAGCAAGCTTATCTTTGAGTTGCTGATATTGCTTAAAATACTTTTGAGAGGCTTCAAAAGCCTTTTCTTGCTGATAAATATCTGATAAAAGCTTATAACTGCTCACCAATACCTGTTCGGCTTTGGCAGGTTGAGCCAGGGCAATGGCCTTGTTTACCTGACTAATGGCTTTGCTGTTGTTACCCGCCAGGTAGTAGTATACCGCGAGGTAATTATAGGCGTCGGCTATTTGGGCAGGGTTTCCTTCCTGTTCTCGTAATTTAACAGCTTTTAAATAATAGGTGCGGGCTTGCCTGAAATCACCCAGGCTAGTATAGGCTACCCCAGCATTGATATACGCAATGGCTTGGCTTTCGTGAGAAACCAAATCGCCTGCGTTTTCAATGAGGACAATCGCTTTCTGGTAATATTCGAGAGCTTTAGTACGGTTTCCAGATTTTTTGTACAAATACCCTAAATTATTATAAGTATTAGAGATGAGTTCTTTCTGATTGTTTTGCTGGTGAATATTTAACATTTGTTGAGTATATCCTATGGCTTTATCATATTGCTTATTGAGGTTACAAAGCAGCGAAAGCTCTTTCAATACTATAAGTTGGCTGTTAGAAAGTTGCTCTTCCCGTGCCAATACTTCCTCGAAATATTTGATAGATTGAGGATAATCTCCTAGTTCTTTGTAAGCGTATCCAAGATTTTGAAGCGATTTTTTTTGCGGTAAATCTTGTTTTTTTTCTAGTCGGTTGGCTTCCAAGAAATATTCGATGGCTTTTTTGTAAGTGTTTTTTTGTTCGTAGGTAAAACCGATTTGATACAAAATGGGAATTTTGGTGGCATCGTCTTTAGATTTATCAAGTTGGGATAATAATTGGCTCAAATCCTGGGCATGACCAAGGCCAGGCAGAGTGCATACACACCAAGCTATCCATAAAAAGAGATGCAGGTTTTTCTTTGTACTTTTAAGCATTTACCTAGCGATATTATTCCCAAAATAGTTGTTTCAAAGCGTTAGCTGAAGGCCCCCTTGTATCCTGATAGGTAGTTGAGGAGCCCCAAAAAACACATGGGTTATATTGTCTCGATCCGCAAAAAAATTGCTGGCTCTATATCGTTGATTCAAAGCATTATATATGTTCAAAAATGCCGCAGATGAAGGAAGGAACTGGTAACGAAATGATAGATTGAGTAAGGCGTAACCGTTCAGGGTTTGTCGCTTACCTGGGTTCTCCTGAGCAAAACTATTCAACCGTTGTGTATTGAGCCAAACCAAGCGAGGAGAAAAAGAAAGCTTCTTATTCCAGGTAATATCTATTCCGGTTTTGAGCTGCAGCGGCGAGATGAGACCAATTTCTACCTTTTCTCCATTGCCTAGAATGTCTACTCGACCATCTACATAACTAAAAGCTAAGTAACTGTTGAACTGAATGGTTTTGAATGTTTTGCGATAATCTAATTGTAAAGTGCCTCCATAGTTAATTTGCGAACCTTCATTGACCGGAACCTCTATAAAATCGACTGGCCAACCCAGAAAGGTATTGTTGTAAATATTGCCGTTATCGGGCTTGTTATTAATCAAATCTGAGAGCCAGAGATAGTATCCGTGCAAATTGATAGAGAAGGCTTCACTGATGAAATAACGAACTCCTGCTTCGAGGTTTTGCGAACGAATAGGCTTGAGGTCGGGATTGGGCAAGTGCCAAAAAAACGATTGATAAGTTTGGCCACCATCATTACTAAAAAAAGTACCATAATGCTCAAAGGTGCGTAACGGACTGGGCGCCAGAAAAGAGGAGCCATACATGGCTTTCAGAGTGAGTTTGGGCGAAGGCTGCACTACTATCCCCAACCGAGGGTTAAACGTGCTCCCAAAACGAGTATTATAATCGTAACGATTGCCCACCGTAAAATTAAGCGAAGGAGTGGGGGTGTACTGGAGCTGAATAAAGCCTCCCAGGTTGTTATAGTTTACCTGAAAAAATTCCGCATCTAAATCTGTTCCAGCAATCTGCCCTTCTACACTTTGTCTTTTGTCAATCGGATTGACCAAGTCAGCGCTTTTGGGGGTAGAGCTAAAAAACTCCAGCGTAAATCCACCAATGAGGTTTAGCTGGCGATTAAATTGCCAATTGACTACCTGATTAATTTTGATTTCATTTCCAATAGCATACTTGTAGCCAGTACCCATACCCACAAAAGTATTGCGGTAGTTTGAGCGAGGATCGAGTTCGTATATGCTACCCATAATAGAAGACGAAAAGCTGACATTGCGCAATTTTTTTGAATAATTGAGACTACTCATCAAGATGCTTTGCCCATAAAAGACATCATCGTTGTAAACCGCATTAGAGGTAGTAGCATTGATAGAGGTAGAGTGGCGGGCATAATTGGTAAAAAGGTTGAGTTGGAAATCTTCTATAGCCAAAGAACCATAAATAGCATAGGCCTGTCGTGGACTTGAAAAGTCAGGATTGACCGGAGTAAGCGCTGTCTGTGGGCCAAAAATCGTATTAAACACTCCAGTTTGGTGTCCAGTCATATCAAATCCAGGTTCATCGGGGTATATTTGGCTCATATCTGGTTGCTGTTCCTGAAAATACTTGCCCGCAATAGTTAGAGAGGCTTTGCCCATTTTTTTATGTACAAATAAATCACCACTGTACAAGCCATAACTACCGACACTAGGGGCAAACTCTAGAGTAAAATCTTTATTAGGTTTTTTGGTGATAATATTGATTACCCCTGATAGAGCATCGGCTCCGTAGATGGCCGAGGCCGAGCCATAGACTACTTCTATTTGTTTGGCAAAATTTACTGGATAATTTTCTACAATGGGCATTGTTTCATTGGTAGGTGAAGATATGCGCACCCCATCCAGCAATATGATGAATTTTTCCTGACCCACAATTCCACGAGTGGTAATAGCATTATAGGTTTGTTCGTCAATTAATTCATCCACCTTAAAATCAGGCAAATCCTGTAGCACATCTTTCAATGACTGATACCCCCGTACCCGAATTTGTTCAGCGGTAATCACCCGAGTCATGGCTAGGGCTTGCCCCGAAAGCTCTTCATTAAGGCTAGCTGTAGTAATTTTTACATCAAATAGGCTTTTAGCCACCGGCAAACGCATGAGTTCTTCCAAAGACTCTTTAAAAACGAGGGTCTTATCGTTGTCTTTTTGGTTTTGCCCCAGAAGATTTTGAGTGGTAGCCAGCAGTAAAGCTACATAAACCAAGGTATATATTCTTTTCATTGTATAGTATTTCTCAACAATGGCAGCGCCATTGCGTGTAATGTCCTCAATATATTAATACTACATGATTTGGGTTAGAATAGTCTCTTGGTTGAATGGAAAGCAATTTTGAAAGTATATAAATATAGTCAAAAAATATGCAATTTTTAAATGATGGGAGGGATTATGTGCCCGAAGTTACTCCGGCTTTTAGCGTGTAAGTGAAAAAACTCACTTTATTTTTTAGATCAAATCATTTGTACTTGCGAGGTGAGGAGGGATAGTGTGAGGCAAAGAAATAAAAAAAGACAGTCCAAATTGGACTGCCCTCATACTAAAAACTGAAAAAACAGTATTTTTAATGATTGTGCTTATTTTTTGGCGTTGATATTAAGGCCAATGTGAACTGTTGGACGGATGAATTTATCTTTGATAGAATCATCGGTACCATAGCTCATGCCCCAATCTTTACGATTGATGTTAAATTTGGCTTCTGCAGTTACCGAACCATCCGCGATGGTCACTTTCGCTGGGAATTTGATGCTTTTTTTCACGCCTTTCATTTCCAGGTTACCAGTGATCATATGAGTTGGGTCAGCCAAAGTATATTCTTTGTCCAGTTTCTCACGATCCTGATCGTTTTCTGCCTTGTATTCTTCTACAGATACTACCTCAAAAGTGCTGGTAGGGAATTTTTCAGCCTCAAAAAAGTCTTTGCTTAACAAGTGACCTACCAATTTGGCATTTCCTTCTTTCTCGGCAGGAATATCCAAATCTTTTAATGACTTAATATCTATCACGAAGTTGCCACCCACGATTTTTCCTTCTTTTACCGAAAGACTTCCTTCTTTAATGTCAAAAGTACCATTGTGTTTTTCAGTAAGTTTGGTTCCTACCCAAGTTACCTTGCTATTGGCCACATCTACATTCATAGCCTCAGCCTTGGCTATTGCAGTAGTATCTACTTGCTTGGCAGTATCGGTAGCGGCGGTATCACTTTTGGGGCTTTGGCTACATTTTACAAATAAAAAGGCTGCCGTAAGCATCAAGGCTAATTTTACAAGTTTTGTTGTTTTCATTTTAAAGTAATTTTTAAATGGTGTTGTAATTGCTTTATTAATTACGATGCAAATATATGTATTTACATTAAATGTAAAAGCAATTAAAATTTTTTTAACAATAAAAAATTTAAAGGTTAAACTAACAGAATAAAGTTTTGTTTTATTTACTCCTACAAACCCATAACTTTGTAATTGCCAAATATAATTTGTTATACAATCAAAATAGCTTCAACTATGGATGATGTCATACTTCCTCATGATTCCGAAAGCGATACTCAATTACTCATCACGCCAGCGACTCTGGCAGACTATGATCAAATTTGGGAGATTATACAGCCCATTATTCGTAAAGGAGATACCTATGTTTTTGATCCTGCGCTGACAAAAGAAGCCATGCAAGCCGTGTGGATGGCTGAAAAAAACAAAGTATATATAGCCCGTTTCAAGGGGGAGATTGTAGGCACCTATTTTATCAAAGACAACCAACCAGGGCTGGGGTCACACGTAGCCAATGCTGGATATATGGTACATCCTGAGAGAAGAGGGCTAAGCATTGGACGTAAAATGGCCGAACACTCACTGATAGAAGCCGAAAAAGCAGGTTATAAGGCAATGCAATTTAATATGGTGATTAGCACCAATATGCACGCCATTCGTTTGTGGAAAAAGCTTGGTTTTCAGCAAGTGGGTATTTTGCCTCAGGTCTTTAATCACCAAGAACAAGGATTGGTAGATGCCTTAGTGATGCATCGTTTTCTATAGTTTGTCTTTAATCATAATTAACCCGAAACCTGCTCAAGTTGGGTGTCACTTTTTTGGGGCGTAGCTTTTCATAGTTATAAATTAATTGCCCCAGTTGGTGCAAAAATGGAAAGCCTACTTCCTTGTACTCATACTGGTTGTCGTTAAAGGTTTGATTTTCATTGACAAAAATAGTGGCCGATAGTATGAATTCTACCCCTTGGGCAAAATCAATAAAGTAGGCTGTGTCGGTCAAAAACCCGTAAGCTTGCCCTATTTTATTAAAAATACGAATGTTGGCAGGCATCTTTTCTTTAGAGTTTCCCCAAAACAAAAATTTTCCGTAACTATCCCATTCTTTAGTATAGGTAGGATATTGGCTCTCACGTGGAAGCTCTGACATTACCTGATACAAAAATTGATAATCTTGCGGAGTGAGATCAAAACGTTGGTGAGCAGCTACTGCTTCTGGAAACATTACCGTTTTGATGAGCTGATGCAAATCGGGCAAGGCAATATCATTGTAATCTGTAAAGTCCATCGGCTGGGTAATGATTTCTCCCTTCTTTTGGTAAGCCTTGCCCAACGTTAAATTGGTGAATCTGCTAGAAGGAAAACGCTTATTTTTAGTTGCAGCTTGATAGTATATAGTATCCTGGCCTTGATAAAAAATTACTGGACTGGTATACAAGTTATCTTCTTTGGTAAGCCCACCTACCTCAAGTCTATGTGCAATTTTAGTATTTAAATAACTTTTTTGGCGAAACTTCTTTTGCATATAAGCTTGACCCAAAAACTCAAAAATGCGGTTATAAGCTTGATTATCGCTCACAATAAAAATTTGCTTGATCAAATGCGTCAACGTAGGAATGCTATCTTTGGCGGTAGTGTCTACATACAATGGTTGTTGAGGAGTACGCACAGAATCAAACCTTACGGGGGTATATTTATTTAGATTCTTGATTTGGAGTTGATTCAGCTTTTCGAGGGCCAGCAAAGCGGCTGGAAACTTGACAGTGCTGGCTGGATAAAAATAACGACTGGTATCTACATTCCATCTATGGGTAGTAAAACGGGGAATTTGCTGAGTATCGCGGTCAATTTGAGTATAGATAATTTGCACCTGATATTTTTTAGGGTTATTTAAAATAGTATCAAAATGCTGGGGTTGGCTTTGCAAAAGACTATCTAGCGTGTTTTGATAGTTTTTTTGAGGAGCTTGGCAACTGGTGAACAACCAAGTAATGAAAGCCACCAGGAGGTAGAAAATGATATGTTTTGTTTGGCTCATAGGTCAGGGATTTTTGCTGATGAAAGATTGAATATAGAGATATCCTAAAAAACACTCACCAACCAAGGTAAAAAACGTATCAATAAATAGTTGAAAATCGCAAAAATGACACGAAAAGAATTTCTACACCGCTTAAGTGCATTAGGAGTAGGCTACAGCCTGGGGCTTGCTCATTGGGCTTGCGAACCTCAGGCCAGGTCTCTGGAAAATAATGCTGGAAAAAAAGTATTGATCGTAGGAGCAGGCATTGCCGGAATTGCAGCAGCTCAGACTTTGCAAAAGGCTGGTTATGAGGTAGTAGTGTTAGAAGCACGCCAAAGAATAGGGGGGCGCATTTGGACCGATCGCTCCTTGGGCACAGCGGTAGATATGGGGGCCAGTTGGATTCACGGGGCTAAGGGTAATCCCATCACAGAACTTACCAAGCAATATCAGATCAAAACTGCTACTTCAAAACGATGGCAAGTCAAGTTATACAAGACAGATTTTTCGGTGCTCCACAACGAAGCACTTCGTCAAAAACGAGAAATGGCCTTTTGGATGTATCGACGAGCTTATAGGTTGGCAAACCTTCAGCGCAAAGATACCCCTATGGCTTTGATGCTTGAGCGGTTGATCAAAGACTATGAGTTGAGCCTAGAAGATCAAAATTATTTGCGATGGAGGTTGCGGGTTTCTGAGTTAAGCGAAGGAGCTTCATTGCATCATTTATCTACCTGGTACGATACTGGCAAACGTTTTAGAGGTGGACAATTGGTTTTTCCTCAAGGCTACGATCAAGTCGTAAAGAAGCTGGCTCAAGGCTTAAATATTCAACTGGGGCAAGTAGTCCATCACATTCGGTGGGGCCAAAAATGGGTAAAGATTATCACCCAACAAAATAAAACTTTTGAAGGAGATATTGCTTTGGTCACCCTACCATTGGGTGTGCTAAAAAAAGGCCAGGTAACTTTTAGTCCTGCCTTGCCTGCTTTTAAGCAAAAAGCCATTCAATCATTGGGAATGGGCCTTTTGAACAAGGTGATCTTACAGTTCGACGATTTTTTTTGGGACAAAAAGCTTCAATTTATCAGCCACCTATCACCTCAAAACAACCCTTATATCATGTATATGAATTGGGGGTATTTTTCGCAAAAGCCTATCCTGATTGCAACGGTAGCAGGCAAGTTTGGTAAGGTTTTGGAAGAAGAGAATATCAATCACACCAAAAAACAAGCTTTAGCAACCCTAGGGAAGATGTTTGGTAAAACCTCCAAATTGCTTTCCCTCAAAACAACCCACTGGTGGCACGATCCATATAGCCAGGGTTCTTACTCTTACTTACCCGTAGGAGTCAAGGCCACCCAATTTGCTGCTTTGGGCCAACCAGTGAATAACCTGTTTTTTGCAGGCGAAGCTACTCATCCAACCTATCTGGCCACCGTGCATGGCGCCTATCTATCTGGCATACAAACTGCTAGTGAAATTATCAAAAAGTATTAATTTTTTATACTATTTGCATATATTTTAAAATGTTTACAAATAGTAATATTAAAAGCCAAAATATTTGGGGCTAAAGCCATTGGTTTGGTTATATATTACATTATAAAACTATCAGTTCACTTTTTAATTTCAGTTGGTTTTAATCAGTTTGGCATACATTTGGTATAATACCAATATGTGATGCAATGATAATATTAATAGTGAAAAAACAGGTGTTTTCATTATTGATGTGTATTTTATTATATGCAATTAATATTCGCAAAGTTGTTTATTTGCTAGTGATCTTATTGCTTATTAATAAACAACCAGTGTTTTCATTACTAAACCAACCAACATTATGGAGAAAGTATTAAGAAGACTGAGGTACGGTTTTTTGTATAGTTTAGTTAGTAAAATTATCGAGAACCGCGGACTGATTTTATTTTACATCGCCCTTTTTTACCTAGTATCAATTATGCTATTTTGGAAATAATCCAGGTTTTTTGTGTTATTTTGCACCTTATTTAAACGCAAAATAACACAATGACTCTTCAGACACTCATCTCTATTTACCAGCGCGATTTAGCGCGACTCAAAGAAGAAATCTTAGCCTACGACAACGAACAAGACCTCTGGAAAAAAATTGACGGAATCACCAATCCAGGCGGAAACCTTGCCTTACATCTTGTTGGAAATTTGAATCATTTTATTGGAACAGCCTTGGGAGAAACTGGGTTTGTACGCGATCGGGAGGCAGAATTTGCTTCTAAAGATGTCCCTCGTAAGTTAATTGTAGAGGATATTGAGGCTACCAGCCAAATGATCGAGCAAACTTTGACAAATCTACCCATTGACCGCCTTACAAAAGATTATCCGATTGGATTTAGAGAGGAAGTTTTCACGGTAGATTATATGCTCATTCATTTTTCGGTACATTTAAACTATCACTTGGGTCAGGTAAACTATCATCGACGAATTGTTTCTGCATAAAAACAAAAAAGCCCCGAAATTTCGGGGCTTTCATTTTAGGGATAGTTTAATTCCTGATTTTTTGATAAAGCTAATCTACATAATGCATTTCAACTAAGCAGTAGCTTCAGTTTCAAGTGGTTTTACTACTGGGAAATCAACCGTAGTATCCGCAATGTGGTTGATGTAGTTAGTAAAAGTGTTTTTTACTACATGTCCTACCAATTCCACCAAAGCAGCTTTGCTGTAACCTGCCGCCAAAAAGTTGTCAATCAAAGCCTGATCAGCGTGACCACGGTTTTCAGTCAGTGACTTCGCCAATTTAGTCAAAGCAGATAGTTTAGCATCGGCGATTTCTCCAGTTCTCAGTTGAACCGTTTCATCTTCGTTGAAACCTACCATTTTACCGATAGCAGTGTGGGCCGAAAGGCAATAAGTACAAGCATTTGTTTCGGCTACGGCCAAAGCAATGGCTTCTCCTTCTTTGGCGTTAAATTCACCACCATCTAAGTTTTCTCCCAAAGTAAGCAATGAAACCAAACCAGCGTGTGAGTGAGCAGTAGTAGCATACAAGTTAGGAACCATTCCTACTTTTTTCTTGAGGGCATCAAAAATACCTTGAGTTTCAGGAGCTACTTGTTCACGAGATAGGATTTCTAAATTTTTCATTTTGTTGTTGTTTAGAGATTGTTTGTTAAATAATTTGAAACTTTAAAAGTTACATTTTAATGTCTTAAAAAAGCAGCGTTGTTTGCTGCATTCAGTATTAAAACCTTATTGTAACTTAAAAAGTTACATATAGGCTTGAAAAAACTTAAAAAACTCATTTTTCAGTTGTTAAGTGTTTGATAATTAGATTGTTACAAGGTTGTTAAAAACTTGTTAAGCAATTTTTTAACTGAGGATTGCGGGTTAGTAAAGTATATTTGAGTAAATAGCGATTGTTAAACCTGCTATGGCTTCTTGGCAGCAAAATGATTTTACTTACCAACACCAAAACATGACCAACGCATGAAAAAAAAGCAGCGCATAAACACTCAAGTACGCCAATGGTTGTGTTGGCTTTGTTGCTTGTACACAATGGGGTGTATCAACAAGCAAAAAGAAATTCAGCGTTTGCCCTTGTTGTCGATGGAGGCATTGGAAAAGGCAAAGGAATATACTTCTTTAGAAGAAGCCCTGAAACAACCAGAAAAGGTGTATAAATTGAAACTCCAGGAAAGCCTGGAAGAGATACCAGTGGGAGTGTGGCAGTTGGTAAATTTGCAAGAGCTGGATTTACAATACAATTATCTAGAGACTTTGCCCGATGAGTTGTCACAGCTACAAAGCTTGCAAAAACTCTATCTTAATGATAACGAACTCAAAAAGCTTCCTACATCTCTGGAGAAATTAAAGAATCTCCGCTTTCTTGATTTAGAAGATAATCCCGCATTAGATTATGCACAGGCATTTGAAGTGCTGGCCAATATGCCGCAGTTGAAAGAACTTGATTTGCAAAACAATAAGCTGACTCGATTGTCCCAAGCTTTTTTGAAGCTCAAACATATAGAGCGATTGGTGTTAGATAATAACAAAACCCTTGATTTGTCTCAGGCTTTTGGGGTTTTGGCTCAATTGCCCAAATTGACTCGTTTAGAACTGGATTACAATGAGTTAAATGCCTTACCTGCCAATACCAAGCAATTGACCAAGCTTGAATATTTGAGCTTACAATACAACAAGTTTGAAGCTTTTCCGATGGTGCTTACCCAACTTACGCAACTCGATTCATTGGATGTTTATGAAAATAAAATAGCCAGTTTGCCTAAAGAAATTGGGCAAATGACTCAGCTGAAGTACCTGGATGTGGGTTGGAACCAATTGACAGACCTACCCAAAGAGTTTTATCAATTAAAGCAACTTCGACATTTAAACCTGAGCACCAATGAAATCACTGTATTGTCCGAAGAATTGGCAAATTTTAACCAACTGCAATATTTAGATGCAGATGACATGTCTTTAGAAAGCATTCCGCAAGCATTATGGCAACTTAAGTCACTCAAAGATTTAAGCCTGGATGGAGGAACGGTAGGACAAATTCCTGAAGAAATCGCCAATCTGCAAAACCTGGAATTACTCAAGATAGAAGGTGCTAACTATGGCGACAAATATGATTTACCCAAAGGGCTTTTCAAGCTGACCAACTTGCGGGAATTAAGGCTGGGGGCTTACCCTTTGGCTACGTTGCCAGTGGCCATTGCCCAACTTAAAAAACTAGAGGTATTAGATTTGAGCAGCACCAATGCCAACGTTATACAATCTAAGGGATTGTGGCAGCTCACGAACTTGAAAAAGTTGGACATCTCAAAAAACATTTGCCAGAAAATACCCGAAGCAATCACCAACCTCAAAAAATTGGAGAGCTTACATTTGGAAGAAAATATGCTCAAGACCTTGCCCGCAGGTTTATGGCAACTCACGAATTTGAATGAGCTATATTTGAACGATAACGAATTGACGACGTTACCAGGTGGAATAGGTCAATTGAAGAAACTAGAGGTTTTAGGTTTGCAAAATAACCAATTAGAAGCCTTACCAGTGCAAATTTATGAGCTATCTGCGTTGTATTCATTGTCTATGGCCACCAACAACATTAGCCAATTATCTCCTAAGATAGCCAACTGGCGCGACCTCTATTATTTTAGCTGCGAAGATAACCCCCTCAAGGAGCTTGACCAAAGCTTTTTGTTGCTCAAGAAGCTAGAGGACGTATCGGTTTCGGCCAACGTATGGAACAGCCTGGAGAATAAAATTGATCAGTTAACGAAACTTACGACCATCCACGTAAAAGGAGATAGTACTGTTGTATTGAATATTGATTTTAAGCGTTTGGCTAAGCTCAATGCCTTAAAGAGTCTTACCTTATCAGGATGTGGTTTAGAAAGTATTTCTGAGGATATCAGTCAATTAGAATACCTAAGGGAACTGGGACTGGCCCAAAATCGCTTGACTTCGTTGCCTGTTTCTATGCGAAAAATGGCAAGTTTGCAGGAGTTGATCTTGTATGAAAACCCCATCAGCAAAGATACCTTAGAAGCCATTAAGGCTAGATTACCCAAAGTGGAGATAAGTGCGGATGAGTAGGGGAGTAACAAAAAATGGGTGATCGTCTGCCAGAGATGATCACCCAATGTATAATGTTTGAGGATTAACAAAAATTACTTCTCGATTCCAGGTCAGTAATGGTGTTTAGTTTGGCCGACAAATCTGCGACCGAAACAGGTTCCAAAGCAGCCCTCATCGATAGTTCTGCTTCAGAGTATACATCGTCTACCAAAAAGCTCAAATTGCTACTAACCACACATTCAGGGTTCACCTTTTTGGGCTTGTAAAATAAATCGGTATCTCTTACTGCCTGATAAATGTCCCAAAGCGTGATTTTTTGTGCAGGCCTTTTCAAGAAAAAACCTCCCTTAGCACCAGCCACACTGCCTACAATTTCGTTGTCTCGAAGTTTAGAAACAATGCGACGAATCACCACTGGATTGGTTTTCACGCTTTCGGCCAGGGTTTGCGAAGAAATAAGGGTGCCTTCTCCCTTAATTTGCATAAAAATACATATATGTATAGCGATTGTAAATCTTCCGTTGGCTTGCATATCTTCAAATTTTCCTGACTTATACCATTTACTTTACTAATAATACGCAATTGTAACTTATAAAGTTTCTTTTGTGATTTACTTCCATTGTTTCGCTGCGCTTATTGTTCTATGGTTCCGCGATGCGCTCATCAACGCTTTGCACCCATTTTACGTTTTACATTTTTAATTTAATTCCGCTTTACTCTTGTTCCCTGACCCTTGTTCCTCTACTCGCTTCGCGCCCACTTTTTACTTAAAATACCACCCTAGCCCTCCTAAACTCCGATAGAATCGGAACTTAGAGCAGGGAGGAACTCTTTGGACTTGATAGATTGACGCTTCGCGTTGCTCCTGTTCCCTGACCCTTGTTCCTCTACTCGCTTCGCGCCCACTTTTCACTTAAAATACCACCCTAGCCCTCCTAAACTCCGATAGAATCGGAACTTAGAGCAGGGAGGAACTCGCTTGACTCGATAAATCTACGCTTCGCGCCGCTCCTGTTCCCTGATCCTTGCTCCTCTCTTTGCTTCGCGCCCACTTTTCATTTTTCACTTTTAGCTTTTCACTCAATAGGCTATTCTTCCTTCAACCAGGCATCAATCAACATGCGAGAGATGGACATTTTAGGCGATAGTAATATTTCTTTAGCAGCGGCGGCATCTTTTAATTGAGCTCTGGTAAACCAGCGAGCTTTTTCCAGTTCCTGGTCTATCAATTCAAAATTCTGGTGAGTAGCTTCAGCTCTAAAACCCAACATAATAGAACCCGGAAAGGGCCAGGGTTGTGACGATTGATATTCTACCTCATTTACTTCCAGGCCAGTTTCTTCCATGACCTCCCGTTGTACTGCTTCTTCTAAACTTTCGCCAGGTTCTACAAAACCCGCCACCAGCGAGAAACGATTGGCTGGTTGCCATTGTGATTGTCTCACCAGCAAACCTTGGTCTTGGTAAGTAATTAAAGTAATAATGGCGGGATCGGTGCGCGGAAAGTGTTTTTTACCACAATCAGGGTTTTGGCAAATGCGTACATGCCCAGCCCAGTCGCTTCGAGTAGCTGTGCCACAACGCCCACAAAACTGATGGGTACTATGCCAATAAATCATTGCTTGAGCATAGCCTAAAATGGCTCCTTCGGCCAGGGTGGCTATTTTACCCAAACTTCGAAGGCTTTCGAAGGTGCCCCATTGTTGCCAAAAAGGATTGGTGCTTGGGTCTTCTTCCTGAATATGGATGGCAAAATAATCATTGCCTCCTCGTTTGCCCAAAAATACCAATTGATTGGGATTTTGAATAAGTGGCTGAGCTTCGGCCGTGGATAAAAAAACAACCCTGGCTGGTTCCTCGATAGAAGCCAAATGCTTGCCTTGCCAAATCGGAACGATCAAGGTAGAGGCCTCTTCGTGGAGAGCTTGGTCCAAATCAATATCAGGCCGATTGGGAGAGAGACGATCTAATGGATTATTGGAAAAATAATTCTGACTTGAAATGAGTAAATGATTAATCATATAACGTGTGCTTTATTCTAATTTTCTTTAGTTAAAAGTCGAACCGACTTCATTGAATAAACTAACCAAACCACTTGTGCAAAGAAACAGTTTGGTTAATTCAGATAATTACTCGGCACCAATCAGCATAAAACCAGCCCATTCGTAAGGAAAAGCCAGTTTTGGGTTTTTGATAAGGGCTAGCTTGGTGTTACGCAAGGCCTCCGAAAATCTGCCTCCTTTGGCTATTTCTTTATAAAACTGAATCATAAAATCCCTGGTATGGGTAGTAGAGTTTTGCCACAAAGGATACACAACATTGAGCGCTCCTGCAAATACAAACCCGTGACCAAGCCCATAAATTCCCCCATCTTTATCATACTGATCCAAACCTGGTTCGCAATGACTGAGTACGACCATTTCGGCCTCAAGGTTCATTTTAAA
Organism: Microscillaceae bacterium; assembly: GCA_003483885.1. GTDB lineage: Bacteria > Bacteroidota > Bacteroidia > Cytophagales > Microscillaceae > Microscilla. Next base: position 7,522 of record DMXI01000383.1, on the reverse strand, counting down.
TATTTCGGGATAAGTGATGTTTGATTGATGAAATACCAAGCGAGAACCTTCGGGATGTGCCTTACTAAATTTGGCATGGGTGGCTATATGCAGTATTTGGGTAGAAAGGGTTTTACCCACCAATTGTTCTCGGGTAGCTTCTTGGTTGAGATATACTTTTTTCTTGTTAAACTCAGTGGTAATAGCCTTGATTTCTTCCGCGCTGGCGTCCAGATTGTTCAGGTCTTTCTGAGGAAATTTTACTGGAGCAATGGCCATAAAGTCTCTTTGATAAGAACGCATAACCCTTTCGGTAAATGCCAAACTACCTGAAAAATGGTAGGTAATGTTGAAATCTTTGATGAGGTAAGCCAACTGGGCGTGTCCCTGACTTGGAGTGGCGGATTTTCTGAGTAACGCTTCAAAAGGCAATAGGGTAAGCACTTTGTCTGGAACAATGATCAAATGTTTTTTGGAGGCGATGGTGGCTTCAATGGGCTTGAGTAAACGCTGGTATAACTGAAACCCCAGTTTTTTCAGTTCTGGAGTGCGTTTTTGGTTAATTGCCTTTCGTAACTCGTCAATTTCTTGAGTAATTCCTTTTTTGTTCAGCTTGGTTACTTTAAAATCTTCCTTGGTAAGCACAAAGACATAAATGGCATCACTGGTTACAGCATATTCCAGTAGAGCCGTTTCAGGTTCCATTACATCGCGAATAGATTCCTGATCCAGGATACGGTTTTTGGGGTACAAAGCCACAATGGCGTTAGATTCTTCTCGCTCATAAAAGTAAAAAGCTGTTTTATAATCTTTGATTTTGAGGCTTGTCTCGATACCACCTTGATTTATTTCGTCGGCCGTTTTACCCAATCGTACCCGATCCGCCTGGTTTTTCATTTTACCACGCAAGGTTTCTATGTAAGCATCGCTTTGTTGATAAGCTTTTTGGGCCGCTTTGGGGTCGCTTAGTTGCAAAGTTTTGGCTTTGAAGGCCAACGAACGAAGGCGCTCCAGGGCATCAATCTTATTGACTTGAGCCGCCTTTTCGTAGAGTTTAAGGGCTTTGTTGAATTCTTTTTTGAGGGTGTATATTTCTCCCTGTAAATTATATATTTCGGCGAGGCGATAATCGTTGGCACTATAGATTTGTTTTCTAAACTCCAGTGCCTTGTTATAACAGACCAATGCCGAATCTATCAGGTTTTGTCGGGTGAGCAGTTCGCCAATATGGATGTAATTGAAAGCGGCCAAAGCCTTTCGGTTGATGTATTGGCTAATCGCAAGACTCTTCTGAAACAAACTCATGGCTTGAGTATACTTGCCTTGTTCTTGTAGCATCATCCCCAAGTCACGCTGCAAACCTGCTACAAATGAGCTTTTTTGCCCATAGATTTTGGCATGCAAGTCTATAGATTTATTGTAATAATACGCCGAAGAGTCGTAATCGGCCTGTAAACGATAAGCCAGTCCAATAAATTTATGGGCCTCAGCAATACCTTCCGGGTCCTTGGCTCCCTGGTAGGCCTCCAGCATTTTTTGGTAGGCAGTAAGTGCTTTCGTAAATTTTTCTTGCTTTACAAATGCATCACCGCTTTTTTTAAAAGGAGCTCCTTTGTCCTCCTGAGCCTGAGTTGTCAATTGAATAATTAATAGCAGACATCCTGCTAACAATGATTTTTGAATCAATAGTCGCATGTTTGATAGTTTGTTGAGTGGTTCTCTGATAGGCTGGTTTACAATGAAAATTAGGATTATATATTCCTATGAGAAGTCAAATTTAGCATTTCTGTAATGGCTAAAACAAAGATAGGCCGGCATTATTATCATTTTAACTTTCTCACAAACGAAAAGTCTTGTAAAGAGAAAGTTTGTAAAAAAAAAACGGATTTACTGCCACAGTATATTTTTGAGTGTGTCTAACCATTAGAAAATCAAAAATTATTAAAACTAATACATTATGTTAGACAAAAATTTTGATGTACAGAGCATTGCCATTCAAGCAAATCCAGCTAAAGTATTTGATTTTATTGCGGAGCCTACCAATGTTCCCAAATGGGCGAAGGGCTTTTCGGAGGTAAATGGACAAACCGCTTTGATGGAAACGCCTCAAGGTAAGATGAAAATTGGCATGCAAATGCAAGTCAACAAAGCTTTGGGTACAATAGATACCATTATGACGATGCCTGATGGGAGTATTGGCAAAGCATTTTCTCGTGTTACCGAAAATGATGGAGGACAAGCCGCTATTTTCTCATTTGTATTGATGGCTCCACCAGTGCCGCTTGAAGAGTTGGAAGGCACCCTGGAGCAACAAAAAGTACAATTAGCTGAGGAGTTACAAATCCTCAAGGGAATTTTAGAAAACAACAACTAATTCGATTAGCAGTTATTTTTCATAGTGTGGTTTTGTTTCAGAACCACGCTTTAGAGTATGTTTAAATTTTGTCTTCGGAGTTAAAAATGATGAGTTTTTCGGTCTGATGCAGCATATTTTTAAGGGAATAGCCAAAGCTATTGCTACAAATCCCTAGATCCCGACGAGTCGGGGAATTGCTGAAATCAGGACGTAAAAGCCACCTTTTTAGCCTAGATTATAATTTTTAAACGTGCTCTTAACTTGAACACACCATGCCAAAAGAAACCAATACTCTCGAAGATAATACCTTGATTCGCCAAAGCCTGGATGGGGATAAAAGGGCACTTGAACAGCTCATTAAAAGGCACCAGACCTGGGTTTTTAATGTAGCACTTCATTTAACCGCAGATGCAGAACAAGCCGCAGATTTGATGCAAGATACCCTTATCAAAGTAGTTACCAACTTAGGGAAGTTTGAACAGCAAAGTAAGCTGAGAACCTGGATATACAAAATCATCAAAAATCTCTTTATCAATAGTAAACGCTCCTCTAAATATGTACAAGAGGTCGTTCCCTGGGAGGTGTTTGGGGAAGGGTTAGATAATACTCCAGATGAGGAGCTGACAACATCGTTTAACATTGAAAAAAAATTATTGATAGAAGAAGCGAAGCTGAGTTGCATGAAAAGCATGTTGCTTTGCCTTACACCCGAGCAAAGGCTGGTGTATGTCATAGGGGAGTTGTTTGAGATGTCGGATGTCGAGGCAAGTGAAATATTGGAGATCACTCGGGTAAACTATCGAACGCGGCTAAGTCGAGCAAAAAAGCAATTATATAGCTTTATGCACAACCAATGCGGACTGATCAACAAAAGTAATCCTTGTCGATGCGCCCGAAAAACTGTGGGCTTTATCAAAAAAGGCTACGTAGACCCCAATCATCTTCAGTTTCAAAAAAATACCATTGCCCGTATTTCTGAAGTCGCAGGAAGCAAGCTCCAGCTGCTTGAAAATGACCTAAATCAACAATATCGGGCTTTGTATCAGAGCCACCCTTACCTAGAGCCTAAAGATCGTTTACAATCACTCAAGAAATTGCTATCATCAGAGACCATTAAAAAGACCTTTGATCTTCAATAATGAGATTAGCATAAATTTTCTTGATCGGACGTACTACCAAATAATTTTACAATTGGGGAGCCAGTTGTGCACTTCTTCCCGGTCTATTTCCAGAGAATAATTGTCGGTAAGCTCAAGCAAGCGTAGGTTTTTGAGCTGAGCCATTGCAGGAGGAAGGGTTTTTAAAAAATTATCCACCACTGTTAGTTCTGTGAGGTTTTCTAATTGCCCAATGGCTTCTGGCAACTCTTCCAGTTCGTTGTAATCCAATTGTAGGACCGTCAAATTTTTTAACCGAGTAATGTCATTGGGCAAACTAGCGATCTTGTTTTCTCCTATATTGAGCTCTTGCAGTTGATGGAGCGCCAATATTTCATCAGGAAAATATTCAAAAGCATTGTCGCTCAGAGAAAGAATGCGTAAGTTTTTAAGTTCGGTGATCTCAGGAGAAAGGTGTAATACTTCGCTAGATTCAAGGCTCAATTCGTGAAGCTGCTTCAAACGGCTAATCTTTCGCAAAGCATCCTGAATGTCGAGGTTTTGGCTTAAACTCAAGTGCAATTGCTTTAAATGAACAAGTTGAGCAATCTCTATGGGTAGTTTAGTAAATTGAACATCGCTGATATGCAAATTCCTGAGCAAGTTCATATCCTTAATTTTGCCAAAAGCATCTCTCAGGTCTAAATCAGGGTTGTTGTTCAAAAGCAACGTATCCAATTGCTTCAATTGGGTGATAGATACAGGAAGTTTTTTGAGATGATTGTTCGTGAGCACCAAACGTTGCAAACCCGTGAGTTGCCATAGTTCAGCCGGAATACCTTCGTCTTTTTTATACTTGGCTACTGGCCCCGAAAAGTAAGCCAATTCCTGATAAGTATCTGAAACACTTTCCGGAAAAACAGTCAATCGGCGTAAATTACGTGTAAAGGTGGTTTCCAGACCATTGCGTAAGCATAATACAGGGAATTGCCGTAGAGCTTGTTTTACTTCTTGGTTGTAGTGGCCTTTGAGTCCCACACACAATTGAAACCCTAGTTCCAGGTTGGTGTCATCATTACTACGGAGCAAGCGTAAAATTTTTTGGTTGTCGTCGTTTTTGGCGTGCATGCTTTAATCCGTATTATTTAAGCTTTGGGTTTATAATACATATAGAGGCTAAATTATAAAAAACAATGAAGATAAGAGCAGGAGTCAATAGGAATAAGCTTTGGGGAAGGATTTAAGCGTGGTGAAGGCAGCAAAATACTGGCAGGAATAAATGTTTGTAGCGCCTTATTAATTTTCTTCTAATACCCAGGCCCGGGCTTCTGCTGCATCGCTAAAGTACTTTTCCTGAAAATTGTATCGTTCGTATTCTTTCCAAAGTTGTTCTACCGACAACTTGCTGACAAAATCGCTTGACACAATATGAGCCAGCTTTTTAAAACGACCACGACCTTTCTCGATGACTTGTTGAGCGATGAGCTTTTGGATATCAGGGGAGATAATAAACCTAAAGTTAATGGCGTTTTCTATGCCATATTTACATTGGTTTTGCAGGACAAAATCGAGTATTTTGTTGCTGAATTTTAAAAAATCGTCTTCTGACATGCGGTAGGTCTCTTTAGACCATTCCCAGTAAAAAATAGAGTTTTGTTGATCTACTTGAATGTTTAAGTAGTCGTTGCGAAATACTTGCTCCATGTGTATACTAAATGTTGAAGTCCTCTCGCCTTTTAGAATGTTATTGAAAACTTGTCCTGTAAGGATCTTGCTTTTGCTCGATAATAAAGAGATTTTCCCCGACAAGTCGGGATTTAGGAATTTGAACATAGCAGACTATCGTAAAGGCTAGCTCAACATCCACTGGATGTTGCCACAATAAAAAATCTCGAAGTTAGTGGGCAAAATGAGCTGTTTGTAATTCATTATTAAAAGTCGAGAGGACTTCGTTGATTGAAAATACCTAAGGCAAATATACATTGGGATTCAGGGTATTTCAAAGTTTATCGCATTTAGTTCTTAAATGCTCGGTACTGACAGTAAATTATTAAATGTCAATCCGTTTTTATCTCTACTTTTTGTGAGAATAAGGTATGATAGATACAACCAATTAAATGTTTGTAAAATGAAATTATACCAAATCACGATATGTACTGCCTTATTTGGAGTTTTGGGTTTGTTGTTTCCAAGCGTTTTTGCCGTACAGGCACAGCCTCAAGCCAATAGCCAGGGATGGGTTAAGGTTGATTTATTACACGAAAAAAACGCGCCTTATATGCGCAAAGGTAGCGAAATGATTAAGTTAATACTTGAGGGGATCAAGGCTCAAGAGATTCAGCCTTATCAATTTTCCTGGACAGGTCTTAAGCGCGAAAAGGTGACTTTACCTTGGTTTTACAAAGCAACTACAAACGATGATACCAAAGAACCTTATACCCTACAACAACTCGCATTGATATATTTGGTGAAGGTAAAAGATCAAAACAATCAGCCCCGAATTTATAAAGTATCCCTGGCTATTCGAAAGGGTGCCTCTTCTCAAATTTCGTTAGGTAATGTATTTTATCTAGACCTTGATTTTGAAGAATTAATTCGTTTTTTTGAAGCTAAATTTAAAGAAAACCCTATGAAATATGGATGGATAAACCCTGCAAATGCTCAAGAAAGCATGTCGTATGCAACCGCGTTAAGTCAAGGTAAATATTGGGGAGAAGTGGATAAAACTCTAAGGAAGTAACTATTAATTCAACTTGGGCAATTCGTCGGTACGAGTGGTATAGCGGGGCGAGAGCCTTTCCTGATGAGAGATCATGGCCTGTGGATCTTCTTTGGCCCAAGTAATCTTGCCTTTGCCCATCTTTTGGTTGATTTTGTCCAATGCGGCGGAAAGCTTGTTTTGTTTTTGGGTACTTTCGTTGGTCACCTGAGGAAGTTCCAGGGTGGTTTTAGGCTTTATTTTTTTGTTCATAGAGCGACTTCCTGCCTTTACTTTTGAGGAAGTTTCTTCTTGATTACTTTCGAACAGTCCCAATTGGCGTTCGTCGGTATGGGCCATATCATAAAAAGTAACGGTAGCTTTTTTGATCGGTGGAAAATGGGTGGTAGAACCCAGCATTTTTTTGGCCAGTGCCAGGGTATATTGCAACAGCGAATGGGTGTCGCTGGTAGGCTTGGGCAAGATCATAGACATAGACTCACGAAAAAGCTTGATGTTGGGGTTAAATTTGTTGGTAGACATATAAATAGATACCACACTGGCCAACTTACCTTGTTCTCGCAAACGAGCCGCATTATCGGCGCAAAACCCAGAGAGTTTGCCCTCAAGCGTAGCCCAATCGGTAATATCTCGACGAAAACTTCGTCCGGTAATCAATATTTTTTTGGCCTTGAGCTCACTTTCTACATCGTAGCAAGGTTCATTGTTGAGTTCGCGTACAAGGCGCTCTCCCTGCACAGTCATGAGCTTTCGTGCCCAGGTATACGATTGCTGGCTGAGTGCCCAGGCGGTATCAATGTTTAAATTCCTCAATTTGTCCCGATGACCATAGCCCACTCCCCAAAGCGTGCTGATATCGGTATTTTTGAGCATCTTCACTCGTCTTTGTTCACTGTCTACAATCACCACTCCATCAGTTTTATGGCGGTATTCTTTAGACCATTTGTTAGCTACTTTGGCCAGGGTTTTGGTTCGGGCAATACCAATGCTTACCGGAATCTTAGTCCAGGTTTCCACCGTGGTTTTTACTTTTCGGGCAAATGCTTCGGCTTCTTCGGCATCGTTTATAGGGAAAAAATCCAGAAAGGCTTCATCTATAGAGTAGACCTCAACCCCGCTAAAAAAACGTTGCAAAGTCTGCATAATCCTACGGTGCATATCGGCATACAACTCATAGTTAGACGATAATACCTGAATCTGATGTTGTTTGATAAGATGCTCGATTTGGTGAAGAGGCACTGCATTGGGAATGCCCAACGCTTTGACCTCTTGCGAACGGGCCACAATGCAACCGTCATTGTTAGATAAAATGGCTACGGGTTTTCCCTTGAGGTCAGGGCGAAAGACGCGTTCACAGCTTGCATAAAAGTT